>JALVWW010000023.1 GCA_027023175.1 Campylobacterales bacterium | reverse complement strand
TTAAAGTGCATTACGGCATTACCTATATATCCTCCGAGAATTGCGGCTATCGCTGTTATAGCCAATAAAGTCCAGTCAATTTTAACAAAAGAGGCATAAGATAAAAAAGCACTAAGTGTTGAAAACGGTATCATAAAGCTAACGGCAACTGCCATCTTTTTGGCATCATATCCCAAAAGTATCATTAAAGGCATCACAAGTGCACCACCACCTATGCCTAAAAGTCCTGAAATATATCCCACTACTGCACCTATAAGATAGAGTATCCATCTTTTTTGATAACTAAATTTAGCCTCTTTTTTTCCAAAAAGCATCATAGTAGCACTAAAGATAAGAAATATCAAAAAACTCCACTTTATAGCATGAATATTGATAAATTTTGAGCTATATGCTCCAATAGGAGAAATAAGCATAGAACTTATCACAAGCGGAAAAGCAAATCTAGCATCAAGTACGCCTCTTTTTAGATTCATTATACTTGCCGTTACCGTAGTAGAAGTATTTATAAAAAGAGCTATAGCTTTTGACAAATTAAAACCAAGTCCCAAAAAGTCAAATATCGGAACCAGTGCCACCGCACTACCCACTCCCCCCATTGCAAAAAATGAGGAGACAAAGAGCGTTATGAAAAAGTATTGTATATATTCTATATATTCCATAGTTTCTCCAATGAGTTTAAGTCTTTACTTTCCTTTACCCCTTTACTCCTCTTCACCTTTATCCCTTAATATCCTTAGCTTGCCCGCCTTTTAGTCTCTCCATAAGCTTTAACAATCCGCCATCAAGACTTTTAGCATCATATCCTTTATATCTTAGATACTCTTTTGCCATATTAGATCTATACTCTCCGGGACATGCACAAACTATTACTTTATCTTTTGGCAACTCATCAAGTCTATCCGGTAGTTCACTATAAGGTATCTCTTTAGCAAATTTTGCTCCCCAAACCTTTGTCTCCAAAGGGTATCTAATATCTAAAAGCATAGCTTTATCATCATTATAGAGTTTTATAAAACTTTCTATATCTATCTTTTGAAACTTTACATCTTTTAAAGCCGTATTTCTTACCATTTCATCCATTTTTTTCCTTTTTTAATTTATCTTTTTTAAGAGGTCAAAAGTAAAGACATTGACCCCTCCTCCATCCATTTTTCATTTTTCATTTTTCATTCATTTGTCTTTTTCCCGTCAAATATATAAGCATACATAGGAACATATATCAAAGTCAAAAGTGTTCCCACTAGTAGTCCGCCTATAGCAACATCCGCCAAAGGACTGAGTCTTTCAAGCCCTATGGCTTGTTCTAATGCGATAGGCACCATTCCGGCAATGGTACCAAATGCAGTCATCATAACCGGTCGAAATCTAACTGTTACACTATTTATAGCACTTTCAAATGCACTATTTTCTTTTCTGTAGTGTTGATAAAAGTCTATCAACAAAACTGCATTTTTGATGATGATACCAAAAAGCAACAGTATTCCAAGAAGACTTGGCATACAGCTTGGCTTATCAAATATCATCATCCCCCAAGCCGCTCCTATCATTGATAAAGGAAGAACAAGTATCATGATAAATGCCATCCTAACTGATTTATATATGGCTATCAAACTCATTATAAGTATAACAACACCGATGGCTATCGCTTTTAACATTCTTTGAAAACTATCATCTATTTGAGCAATATCACCTGTTTGTTCAGTTTTAAAATTATCATTTTTTATAGATTTGATTGCTTTTAGAGTATCATCACTCAAGTGAGTTACCGGTCTTTTTGCCCTGTATCCATTTATATCTATACTATAAAGCATATTGTCTCTTTCGATTTTAGCATAAGTGATACTTTTTTTTATAGTTGCTATTTGAGACAATGGGATTTCGCCAAATTTGGTACTTATGGGAAATAATTTTAGGGTTTCGAAATTTTTAGTAAATCTCTTTTTTAAATAGAGCCGAACAAACTGGGTATTCATAGACTCCAAATTAGCATTAAGTGAAACAACTTGGCCTTTTATAGGTAGTTGAGAAGCTATTTGCAGTGGTGTTATGCCATACTTCAATGCCTTATTTCTATCTACATCTATAATATACTCAGTAAAATCCTTATCCCAACTTTGTGAAACAGAGGTCAAACCCTTTACATTTTGCATGCCCTTTTTTATCCTGTTTGCATATTTGCTCATCCCCTCTAATGTTGCTCCGGTTATTCTTGTATCGACTGTAGCTTTAATAGATGAAAGAGCAGTAGCCCCAAAATCATACACATCATCTCTTTTTATACCTTCAAGCTCGGCTAATTTATCTCTTATAATATTTTCTAATTGCCAAATAGTAAGCTCTCTTTCAAATCTATTGACTGCATTTATGGTGATAGTTGCTTCAGTAGGCAAATTTCCGCTACCAAGACTCAAAACTCCCGGCTCACTCCCAAAAGATATAGAGCTTCTAAGCACCCAAGGCTGCTTATCTAGCCATTTTAAAAACGGCTTTAGTTGAGACTGGGCTTTATCAACTGTCTCATTTGTACTAAAAGCTATATGAGCCTCTATGATACCTGTATCCATAGGAGGCATCGCATCTTTTCCAATGGTTGGCATAACATTTTTCAAGCTAAAAGCTAAAAATGCCACAACACCAAGAGTTAATAAAATTCTTCTAATATATTTTAGCCATCCTCCGCCATTTGAAAATTTGATAATACCCTCATAAGGAGCAACAAGCTTTCCTACTGTATGCTGATAAAACCACTCAAAACCTTTTTCTATCTTGGTTTTTCCAGTTCCGTTTTTATATAGATAGGCTGATAAAAGCGGTATAAATGTGATAGATAAAAAGTAGCTAACCAATAATGCTACAATAAGAGTTTCGATAAGAGGTTTGAAAATTTTTTCAGGATAACCTCCTACAAACATAAGAGGAAAAAGTATGGCAATAGTTGCAAAAGTTCCGGCAAATACAGGAGCTAACACCTCTTTAGTTCCATTTTTTATAGCAAGTTGCAAGTCTTCTTTTGTCTCATTTAAATGTCTTTCTATATTTTCAAGTACAACAACAGCATCATCGGTCAACATTCCAAGAGCCAAAATGATGGCTGTATAGATAACTATATTTAACTCGCCCCCACTTATCCAAATGATGGCAATAGTAGTAAAAAAAACCATAGGTATAGAAAGTCCTGCGGCTATAATAGCTCTAAAATTGCCTAAAAATACCATAATAACCAAAAGAGTGTAAATTATAGCATCTCTTAAAGCTTCTAGCATATTGGTATTGGCTTGTTCTATAAGGTCTCTTTGAGTGTCACTTATAGAAAAGTTTATATTTGGATATTTTTTTTCTAACTCTTTCATCTGCTCTCTAGCGGCTTTGCTTACATCTAGCACACTACCTCCGGGAGCTCTTTGGATAGATAGAGCTATAGCATCTTTACCGTTTCCTATATATCCACTTGTTCTTTTTTCATAACCCCATTTTACATCTGCAATATCTTTTAGCCTAACATTTGGTTTTATCAAAAGATTTTTAAGCTCTAAAACATTATCTTTTTCTCCATATATTGTAACAGTAAAAAAACTACCCTTCCCTTTTATAAAACCTACCGGAATATCTTTATTGTTTGCCATTATTACTTTTATGATATTATCGAAATCAACTCCGTATTTTTTAGCCTTAAAGGGATCTATTTCTATATTGATTGAACTTTGATAGCCTCCAAAAACTTCTACATTTCCTATGCTTTTATTTGCCAAAAGTCGTGGCTTTAAAAAGCTGTCAGCTATTTTTCTTATTTCACCTAAAGTTATAGAGCTATTTTTTGGACTTAGTGCAATAACATCAACCGGAAGTGTAAAATCTCCTGCTGTATAAATAGCTGGATTTATACCCGAGGGGATTTTGGCTTTTGCGATATTTAGAGCATTTGCCACATCAACTGCTGCCGCATTTAATCCTTTTTTATAACCAAATTCTGCACTAATTATTGACATATTGGCAACATTTATACTGCTTATATCAGTAACCAAGCCCAAACGAGCAAGTTCTGTCTCTATAGGTTTTGAAACAGTTGAAGCTACAACTTTTGCTGTAGCTCCGGGAACTTTTGTAATGATTATTATCTTAGGTGGATTGGCATCGGGAAAAAGATTTTTTGGAAGTGTTGTAAGCCCTATGATACCCATAACAAAAAAACCTGCTATCAAACTATATAGCAGATATGGTCGTTTGTAAAAATATTCAAATATCATATTATATCCTTTAGTTTACGGCTTTAACTTTGATACCACCAAGCAACTTTAGCAATATATCCTGTTTTGCAACTACTATATTTTCTTTTGGATTTACATCCATAACCACGACACCTTGCTCACCGTTTGCTACAACTTTTACTCTTTTGGCGATTGCTTTTGCACTGTTTACAACCACAATATTGCTTTTGCCATCTCTATCTAAAAGTGCATCATGAGGTAGCATATATCCTTCATCATCATATATAATTACATCTATGCCTACAGTTTGATTACTAGCTAAATTTTCATCTATATTTGCCACATACTCCAAAAGTCCATTAAAGGTTGTTCCAAGTGGCTCAAGTGAATATTTTTTCTTTTTATAGAGAATTTTATGAGATTTTATATTAGAAGGCAGTCTAACTAACAGATAGCTATTTGTTTTTGCACTAATACTTACAAGCGGTTTGCCTGACATTGCTATATCTCCGACATTTGCAAGTCTTCCGGCAGTTCCGCTTACGGGAGCTTTTATAATAGCATACGAAAGAGAATTGTTTATAGATTCTTTATTGGTTTCAACCTCTTTTATTTTTAGTTTTAGTGTCTCAATACTAGCTCTAATCGCCTCAATAGAGGTTTGCTCTTTTTCAAATTGCTCCTTTGAGGCACCTTTTACCTTTAGTAGCTTTTTTGTTCTTTGATGAGTTTTTAAAAGATT
>JALVWW010000022.1 GCA_027023175.1 Campylobacterales bacterium | reverse complement strand
TGTTTGATTATGGCATCTTTTGGAATAGAGCTTACATCAAAGCTTATAACTCCGTCACATATACCTTTTTTTAGATCGATTCCTACAAAAAGAGAGTTGTTTCCAAAATGTGAACGGTTGTTCTCTTGCATCTTTTCACCCACATATCCGGTTTCATTTTTCAAAGCAAAAAGCATTTTTGAAAATTCATCTTTTTCAAGGTTGGTTTTTACTTTTACCATGGGAGCAAAGGGGGATTTTAGCTTTGTTTTTTTATTTACTGCTCTAACGGTATAGTAGTATAGTGTAAAAGACTCCAACTCTATATCACAAAAAGTGTGCTCTTTTGTTATGCCTACAATTTTATGAGGCTCGCATGAAGCTTTGTCTTTTGTATTTCTGTATATTTCAAAGTATATATCATCTCTTAGTTCATAATCCCAACTGAGCCCCACTTCATTTTCTCCAACACTTGAAATGGTAAAGTTATCCACTCTCTTTGGAGCCAAAGGAGTATAATTTACTACTTCTTCAAAAGCTCTTAAAAGGGCAGGGATATTTTCATTGATGGAGCTTGTCATCACTTTCATATAATCAGGTATATTTTTAGTCCCGACTTCAACCACACTTGCTATGATACCTTTGGAGTAGTAGTACTCTCTCCCGCTTCCACTTATGAGTTTAGCCGGAGGTTTGCCTCTGTGTATGCCGTATCTTCTTCCTGTTACTTTATGGATTTGGTCATTCATATTGGCACAAAGTGTGTTAAGATCAGTTCCATCTATCTCCTCTTCGTGTCTGAACTTGTGTGCAGGGAAAAAGACATTGCCTTGAGAGTGATAGTCAAGTGCTATAGTGATGTTGGTGTGGGTATCAACAAACTCTTTTATAGCTTTTGTTTCAGGCTCGCTAAAAGGCTCTTCGCCTCCGTAAATATTGGAGCTCATAGGTCTAGTTTTTTTAAATCCTATAGAAAAGTTTCTATTTAAATCCACTCCATAAGAGCCGTCGGAGTTTTTTCTCCTGTTTTTTCTCCAAAAAGAGAAGTGCTTTCTTGAGTACTCAAAGCCATCGGGATTGAGGCAGGGCACCATGTACAAAGTAGATCTTTTTAGATACTCTTCAATTTTAGGATTGGTGTCATAATTGTTCAGTAAATATTCTATAAATTTCAAAGACAATTCATGTCCTATCCACTCTCTTGCATGAATAGTACCGGTAAACAATAGCGCAGGTTTTGCATCTGCATTTTTTACATCAAGCGATAAAGTTGCAAGGATAATTTCTCTATTTTCATGAGTTTTGCCAATGCTTGTTATTTTTAATATATCAGGATATTTGCCTGATAGTTTTACAAGCAAATCTATCCCCTCATCATAAGAAAGATACTGGTTTTTCATCTATACAAATCCTTTAGATACAGAAAAGTGAATAGGAAGGTAAAGGGAGTAAAGGATTGATTTTCTCAATCCTAAATCCTAAAACCTAAACCCTATTTAAAAATTCATTCCATTTTTTTACGATATTATTCACTATCTTTTTGGATATACCTTTTATCTCAAGAAGTTTTTCAGGCTCGAATGATAGAGTTTTTGCTATTTTTGAAGGTTTGATATTTTTTAAAATTTTTTCGGCTTTTTTCTTGCCTATACCCTCAACACTTTTTAAAAATTTAATTATCTCTTTTTCGTCTAATTTTATCTTTTTGGATGCCTCATCACCACTTATCGGTGGAGCGGGAATATCTTTTAAATTTTTTACTTTCATAGACTTTACACTTTTTAGTGCAAATTTGTCTTGAAAATTCCATATCTCGCTGGGCCACTCTTCGTAACTTTTAGGCTTAACATCAAGCATCGGATATTTTTCGTCAAGTTTATGTATATAAACCTTCTCCTTTCCGTAAACCTTTTTCTTTTTACCGAAATATGCACCATCAAAGCTTTTTCTATACTCTCCAAAAGTTATGTGCCTCATAGTCCTAAGAAGTGAAGAGTCTATCTTTCCTAACTCTTCCCAGTTAAACATCGGTATATGAGGCTTTCTCATTTTACCGCCGCTTAAACTCCACATAAGATACTCTCCTATCCAGTCTCTTATATAAGGAAATGCGGCAAATGCGGTGGCACACTCAAGGATGCGAACTTTGCCGTCTTTTCCGTAAGCTATATCACAAGCCCAGTATTCTGCATTGGCAGCTTTGCTTGTTTTGACAGCCAAATCAAGTACAGACTTAGGTACATCTTGATAGTCCATACTGCCGCCTTGACTTGTATTGGTTAGCCAATGTCCTTTAGGCGGTCTTCTCCAAAAAGCACAAACAGGTTTATGACCTATTAGCATAACTCTGATATCTGCTTCCATAGGTACAAAATCCTGTATATACATAGGGTGATACTTTTTTTCATCAAAAAGCTTGATAGCCTCTTTTTTGCTGTCAACTTTATGTACAAAATAGCCTCCATAGTTTGAAGGGCCGTAGCTTCTTTTGATAATTTTTGGATATTTTGTCTTTTTTAGAAAATCATACCCCTTTTTTCTATCATAAAAGATATAAGTCTTTGGTATGGGCAGGTTGTACTTCCAAGCAAATCTTGTAACATTCTCTTTTGATTTGTTGGAAAACTGAGTATCCAAAGATGGGATAAATCTCACATGCGGTAATTTTCTTGCAATCTCTCTGAAAGTTTCATAGGCAGTCGCGGGGATATTGCCGATAAGCACATCAATTTTCTTTTTTTTAACCTCTTTGATAAATCTATCTTTATCGTTTTTCCAGTGATATGTGACAGTTTCTATTTTTTCAGGCCATCCTTTGAAATTTGAGTGGTCAAAAAATCTCAAAACATAATCCAAATACAAAAACCCAAGCTTAGGTAACTTTTTTTTAGCCATTATTTTTCCTTTATTTTTCTTTCTATCAATTCAACAATTTTATCTATCTTTTTATCGTTGAAGTTTAGTCCCATTTTTTCCTGTTCGGGTGTGGCAAAAGCAGGTATGCCGTTTACTTCCAGGACTACATACTCCTCCTTTTCTCTATCATATATGATATCAACTCCTGCAATGTCCAGTCCGGTAATTTTGGCAGCTTTTTTTGCCAACTCTATAAGTTTGTCATCAGCCTCTCGCAAAAAGACACTTCCTCCGCTTGTGACATTGGTTTTCCAGTCACCCTTCTTGGCTTTTCTTCCGTAACAGGCGATAAACTCACCATCAACTATATCTACTCTAAAGTCAGTATTGTCATAATCAATAAATTTTTCAAGATATAAAAATCTCAAATCCGCCTGATTTAAAAATGGCATCAAAACATCCAAAGTAGCTTCATTTTCTATCCTCGTAAGACCTATGCCTCCCCAACCGTCAACAGGCTTGTAAACCATCTTTTTCCACTCTTTTATAAATTCTCTCAAAAATTTTTCATCATCCCTGTGACAAAGTCTAAATTCAGTCGTAGCTATACCGTTATGTTTTAAAGTAAATGTCGTCTGAAACTTATCTTCGGTAAGCTCAAAGGCTTCATAAGAGTTGATAAAAGGGATAACTCTGTTGAGAGTTTTATAGAGATAAACTTGATATTGAGTCTGCTCTCCCGCATTGTATGTAAAAAATAGATCCAAATCATTCAACACAAAGTCATCAATGATAACTTTATCATTTTTGACTATGGCATTTCTTAGATTGAGTCCGGTTTTTGAGTCTATGTCTCTCTCTTTCAGTTTGGATACAAGTTTTTGCTCTATCTTGTCACCACCGCCGTTTTGATACATCCAAATACCTACGGTTTTATTCATGACTTTTCCTTGCAAATTAATTCTCTATTTTACTAAAAAAGAGTATAATATCTGCTTAGTTGATGAGTGTGCAGGAGGGATAGATGAAATTTTTAAAAGAGTTAAAACAGCTTGTTGAGATAAATTCATATACTGCAAATAAAGCCGGAGTTGATAAGAATGGTGAAATATATATCACCAAAATGATACCCTTGGGTTTTGAACATGAAATCTTTGAAAGAGAAAATATAGGAAATCACATACTTTTTACTTCCTCTAAAAAAGAGGGAAAAAAACTCTTGCTTTTAGGTCATATGGATACGGTATTCCCTGAAGGTACATTTGAAGGCTTCAGCGAAGATGAAGAGTGGGTTTATGGTCCGGGAGTTTGCGATATGAAAGGTGGAAATATAGTCGCTATAGAAGCGCTAAGAGAGCATTTTTACAAGTATGGCAAGATAGAAAATATAGACTTTTTACTTGTAAGTGATGAAGAAGCCGGAAGTGATGACTCTAAGCTAATAACTGCTGAACTTGCAAAAGAGTATGATTATGCACTTGTATATGAAGCTGCCGGAAAAGATATGGAAGTGGTTATAGGCAGGAAAGGTGCGGGTACATTTTTCTTGGATATTGAGGGCAAACCGGCTCATGCAGGAAATAACTATGCCTTAGGAATAGATGCAAACTTAGAAGCTAGTTATAAACTACAAGAGCTTGTCAATCTAACTGACTTAGAAAAAGGCACAACGGTAAATGTCGGCAAGATAGAAGGCGGAGTAGGAGCAAATACTATCTCACCTTATGCTAAGCTTACTTTTGAAGCAAGATATACATCAACCAATGAAAGAGATAGAGTTTTAAAGAAGATTGATCAAATAGTAAAAATATCTTATGTTAAAGGTAGTAAGTCTATTTTAAGCGGCGGTATCCAAAGAGATGTAATGCAGCCAAGCCATGAGCAGAAGGCTTTTATAAAAAATATTGAAGATTATTGTAAAGTCAAGTTAAAAACAGAACGAAGAGGAGGTGTAAGCGATGCCAACATAGTTGCATCGGCAGGAACTGTGGTGCTTGATGGTTTTGGACCTTTTGGTGATGGAGACCATACAAAAAAAGAGAGGGCTTTGAAAAAGAGTTTCAAAGAGAGGATAGAGCTTAGTGCCAAAATATTTGAAGGAATTGCAGAAGGGAAGATTTAGGATTTGGGATTTGCAGTCGTTTCTT
>JALVWW010000021.1 GCA_027023175.1 Campylobacterales bacterium | reverse complement strand
ATTAGAGTATCTTAAGATAGCCTCAACATTTCCATACCCAAATGTTACTTTGTCACCTATATTTATGTTGCCGGCAAATGTAAGTGAACCGTCATCATGTTTGCCTAAAACTGCTCTTGGTATTTTAATATTTTCTTTTTTTATTATCAAGGGAAACTCGATACCGATTTTCGGTAAATTTTTTGCTATATCTTCCCCCAAATATTTAGCATATATATCTTTAGCTTTTATACCGTCTATTTCATACACTCTATTTGCTATTGAGTGTGTAACTTCCATAGTTTTACCTATACTCTCCCAACCGAAACTTGCAGTAGTTGTTATAGATAAATCATCATTAAATAAAAGTGCAATAACTGCTCCATCTGTTAGAATTTTCTCTTCCGTAAAAGTTATAGTTTGTTTAAATTCGGCATTATCTCCCGCCAAACCTCCTGATATAATTAAATCTTTCTTATATATACTAAGAGATTTGGCAAACTCTTCTCCATTTATATGAAGTCCATCCGCAAATGATATAGCTACTTTTGGAGGTTTACTTGTGTCAAATTGGGATAAAAGTTTTTGTGCTGTTTGAGAGCTGTTTTTTTCAAAATGAGCATAATATGTTTTAATTTTTGTTTTTTCAAAAATACTAAAAGACAAAACGGTAGATTTTTCCAATGCTCTATGTTCTAAAATTTCTCCACTTGTCGTACATCCAATAATATTTATATGTGGTACTAAGGATTTGATCTCTGAAATAAGATTTTCAATAAATCCAATATCGCAAACACCTGTAAAAACTTGAAGAAGTATATTATCATATTGTTTTATATCATTAGAGATAATAAACTTTCTTAAATCATTCATGTTTTGATATAGCTTGTTTATAGTTTTCATTGCACCTCTTATATCACTTATTTTTTAGAGTTTACAGAACCAGGCGATAGCAATAGCACTTTTATTTTATTTGCTATTTTATCAAAAGATTAATTTTTCCGTTTGCTCTGTATTGCTGTTTTGATTTGGCGGTTTTGAAATATCAGTATAGTAATATGTTCTGTTGCCTTTTACAAATTTTCCAACTCCTTTAGGAATAGGAAATTTTCTCTTAGTTTCCGGATGAAGTAGCAAATATCTACTCATAAAATACTTAAATGCCGGAGCTGCCGCCCTTCCTCCGGTTTCTCTTCTTTTCATTGGAGTGTTATCATCATTACCATACCATGTGATAACTTCCATATCAGGGGAAAAACCACAAAACCAAGCATCTATATAATTGTTTGTTGTTCCCGTTTTTCCCGCAGTTTCCAAACCTTTTATGCGCGCATTTCTTCCTGTCCCCCTCAGAACTACTTTTTTAAGAATATCGACCATCAAAAATGCTTGTTTCGGCTCATTTACAACTTTTATGACAGGCTTAAATATCTCTTCATCCCCATATCGATTGACTATCTTTTTGATAAGCAACGGCTTTGTCATTTTCCCATAATTTGAAAAAAGTGTATATTTTCCCGCAAACTCATAAGGAGATATACCAAAACTTCCAAGAGCAATAGAAAGGTCATAAGGAACTTTTTTAAAACCAAGCGATTTTAAACTTTTATATACATTTTCCAAACCAAGTGCATTTACCAGATTTATGGTAGCCAAGTTTCTTGAGTGGACCAACGCATCTTCAAGTGTTATCATACCTTCAAAGTTGTTTTCATAGTTTCTGGGAGTCCAATCCTTATCTTTTACTTTATCTTTGTACACTCTTGAAATATCAGGTATCAAAGTTGCTCCATTATATCCAAGATTTAGTGCAAGCTGATAGATGAATGGTTTTATACTAGAACCGGGCTGCCTTTTGCTCTGCGTGGCACGATTGTATTTGCTTTTTTTATAATCCACTCCACCAACCATTGCATAAACTTCTCCGGTATGATTATCTACTGCCACCATAGCACCGTTTAAAGTAGTGTTGGTATCATTGCCATCTCTTTTGAGTATTTGGTTGTAGCCAAATTTCAAAGCCTCTCTTGCTAGATGTTGCAATTGCAAATCTATACTAAGATATATTTTGTAACCGCCTGTTTTTAGATCTTTATATCTTTTTGAAACTCTTTTTATAACTTCATCAACAACATAAGGAGCTTTGTTTTGGCTCAGTGTATCATCATAGACAATCGGTCTGGCGTTAAGTGCTTTTTCATACTCTTTTTTATCGACCCATCCAAGTGTGTAGAGTCTGTTTAAAACCATATTTGCCCTTGCTGTTGAAAGGTCATAGTGTTTGGCCGGATTGTATGCACTTGGAGCCTTTGGTAAACCTACAAGCATGGCTATCTCTTTAAGAGACAGTTCAGATAAATTTTTATGAAAATACCCTTCACTTGCAGTTTTGATACCGTAATAACCATGACCGAAATAGACTTGATTTAGATATCTCTCTATGATTTGCTCTTTAGTGAGTGTGGCATCCACTCTAATAGCCAACATTGCCTCTTTTAGTTTTCTCATTATAGTCTTATTCCGAGTAAGAAGTGTATCTTTGACAAGCTGTTGAGTCAAAGTACTTGCACCTTCGACAAATTTCATTGCCTTTATATCTTTAATTGCTGCTCTAAATATTGCTTCGAGATTGATTCCGCTATGTTCAAAAAAGAGTGTATCTTCTATAGCCACAAGTGATTCTACAACCCTGGGAGGAATATCTTTGTATTTTACATATATTCTGTTTTGCTTATCAAATATATTGGCTACCAATTTATCGTTTCTGTCAAAGATTTGCGTGGTCAATTTTGGAGAGTAGTTGATAATTTTATAGGCTTCAAATCTGATATCAGAATAAATTTTCAAAAGAAAAGCACCGACTCCAACAACCATAATGATAAAAAATGATACAATATACTTTAACATCTAAACTCTCTGTTTTTAAAATTTGCTTCAATTAGCCGTTTGGTATACTCTTGTTTTGGATTTGAGAGTATATCGTCAATTTTTCCCGATTCTACAATCTTTCCTTTGTTAATTACTGCTATATTTTTACACAGCACCGGTGCCGAGCCAATATCATGGGTAACAAAAAATATCTTGAAACCTGTACTTTTTTGGAGTGATTTGATAAGCTTTAGTATCTGCTCTTTAAGTTCACTATCAAGTGCGGTTGTCGGCTCATCAAGCAGCAACATTTTGGGCTTGTGTGAAAGAGCGATAGCTATGATAACTCTTTGAAGTTGTCCGCCGCTTAGTTCACTGGGAAATCTATCTTTTATCCAAGTTTCAAGACCAACCATTTTTAAAAGTGTTTGCATCTCTTCTTCATTTATAAAAAAATTCTCTTTTATCCTGGTCATAGGAGATAGTGATGTAAAAGGATTTTGCGGCACAAGCACCACACTTTTTCCTTTTTGGAGTTTATACTCCCATTTATATTTGAATTGCATGTCAAGGTTGGAGGGCAACATTCCAAGGAGTGCCTTTAGAGTCAAACTTTTACCGCTTCCACTCTGTCCCACCAGCGCAAAAGAGTCTTCAAATTTAAAAGATATATCAACCAAAGTTTTTTTTTCGTCATATATTTTTAATTCAAAACACTCGAAGCTCATCTGTTTATCTCATTTTTTACAATTTTTAACAACTTGCCAAAACCTTTTTCACCTATTCTTGGAATAATTCTCAAAATCGCTCTACTTACTGTAGGAGGTCTGATAGCACCTACTAAAAAACCTTTTTGTAAAAGTTTTTCTTTTATATTTAGTGCTGTCAAGGAGTCTTTGACTTCTACTACCAAAATCAAACTTTTTATATCTACACCCAAAATCTCTTTAATCTTCTTTTTTCTCTTTTTTATTCTGTTTTTGAATTTTTTGATATTTTTTTCAATTTTTAAAAACCCTTCATGAGCCAAAGCTATATCGAAAACCGAAGGAGCGGTAGCGTAAATAACTGCTTTTGCACGGTTGGTTAAAAATTGATAAATTTCATTAGAGCTTAATATATAGGCTCCGTAACTTCCCAGTGCTTTTCCGAGTGTTCCCATTTTTATATGATTTGGTTTGGGTTTTATATCAAAGTACTCAAAAACCCCAAGAAGATTTTTTCCAAGCACTCCTACACTGTGAGCTTCATCCACGACCAACAATGCCTGATAGTCATCTGCGATATCAAAAATTTCAGGATTGATTATGTCTCCGCTCATAGAGTAAATTCCCTCAACCCCTATGATGACTCTTCCTTTTTGTAATGCTTTAAATTCATCTATCTTTTTTTTCAAATCACTGCTGTCATTGTGTCTGAATTTGACAACTTTTGCTTCATTTAAATCACTTGTCAAAAGACCGCTTGCATGAAACTCTTCATCAAAAAGGAGCAAATCTCCTCTTCTTGGAAGTGCCTCGAAGATTGATAAATTTGCCAAAAAACCGCTACCTACACATAAAGCCTTTTCAAATCCGTTAAACTTTGCAATATACTCTTCAAACTCTTTGTGTACGGGATGATAGCCGTTTACCAAAGTTGAGGCTTTGGAAGAGTGAAATTTATATCTTTTTACTCTTTTACAGGCTTTTTTGAAAAGTTTTTTTTTAGAAGAGAGTCCAAGATAGTCATTGGATGCAAAATCTTTTAAATTTTCATCATAAACTTCTCTTTTTCTGTATCTGTTTGCTCTTTTTATAGCTTTTAACTCTTTTGAATAGAAGAAAAAGGTTGAAGGTTGAAGGTTGAAGGTTGAAGGAATAAGCTTTTGGCTCTTAGCTCTAAATTCTAAGCTCTCTTTACCCCTTTTCACCTTTATCCCTTTACCCCTGCCTTAATAAAAGGCAAAAGCTTTTCTATTTGAAGTCCTTTAGCAGTACTTTCAAGTCCAATAACCTCTTTTATATATTTTTTACAAAACCCTTCCACCATACAGGCCCCTGCTTTATCTCTCCATTCACCACTTTTGATATAATTATCCAAATCCCTTTCATCAAACTTTGCAAAAATATATTTTGTTTGAGACAAATCCGTAAAGCTAAA
>JALVWW010000020.1 GCA_027023175.1 Campylobacterales bacterium | reverse complement strand
AAAAATCCAAAGTGTGACACAGAGTGCTTTTTGACTTCAGTTTGTAAGAGTAAAAAAAGTTTCAAACCAAACTAATTTGTAGATAGCATTTCTAAAAAAGATAAAATCTATTATCCCAAAACCGTATCAAGCCACTTTATGGAGCATCCCATAGATGGATACTGTTGAGAAGGTGGCTCTTTGCCGGTAAAAAGCAACATCAAAGCTTCCTTCAAATCCTCTTTTTTTACACTTTTTTCATCCTGCCAATTATCATCTATGCGACCGTGATAGTAAAGCTTTGCATCTTTATCATAAAGATATATGTCAGGAGTGCACATAGCCTGTAAAGCTTTTGAAAACTCTTGGGTTTCATCTATCAAATAAGGAAAATCAAACCCTTCATCCTCTATCTTTTCTTTCATTTTTGCAGGTGAATCTTCAGGATAGTTTGGATGAATGTTTGGATTGACAGCTATTGAGTTTATCTCAAGTTTTTTGGCAAAATGTATGATCTCTTTTACTCTCTCCCAGACAGCCTGAGCATAGGGACAGTGATTGCAAGTAACAAAAACGAGCAAGCCGTTTGCACCCACCTCATCTTTTACATTATACTCTTTGCCGTAAGGGTCTTTCAAGATAAATTCCGGTAGTTTTGTTCCAAGTGGAACATTTTTTGACTCTTGCAGTGACATTTTATTTCCTTATTTATTTTAATAATTTTTCTACTATTTTTTCTATATTCAAAATAGAGTTGATTTCACACTTTTCATGTACCGAGTGGGGAGCATATATGTTTGGTCCGATGGAAGCCAAAAGTCTGTTTTTGCCTAATTTTTCTAACAAAACTCCACACTCGAGCCCTGCATGAATTGCCTCGTAAGATACTTCGTCAAATACCTCTTTACATGCTTTATAGACCTCTTTTGTAAACTCATTTATCTCAGGTTTCCAGCCACTGTACTGGCTTGAAAATTCTGTTTCAAAATTTAAATTTGTAAAGTATGAAGATATCTCTTTCTTGATATTTTCAAGAAGCACATCATCATTGGCTCTAGGAAATATATTTAAAATAATAGTATCATTTATAGTTTGAATTTTTGATAAATTAACACTCTTAGTTGGAATCAAAAGCTTTTTATCATAACCTCTCACACCATTTGCAAATCCGCACATCATATCTGCTATCATTTTAAAATCTTCAAAATACCCTTCACTTTTAAAGCTCACTCTTTCTATAGCTACACCATCTTGCAAAGGAGGAACATCATCTTTATCCATAGCTATGAAGGCTTCGGCACTTTTTGGGATGGAATTTCTTGCTTCACCGCCGTTGATAGCTATTATCTTAGGATAAAATTTTCCAAGGTAAAAGCCAAGCTCTTTTATGGCATTTGGTATGCCTTTATCTATATCGACCCCTGAGTGACCGCCGGGTAGATTTGAAATGGATACTTTGTATATCTCTTCATCTTTCAAGCTCACTCTTTTAAAATCTTTTTTCGCATCTATATCCACTCCGCCTGCACAACCTATAAATACTTTTGCTTCCTCTTCAGTGTCTAAGTTTAGTATCTTGTTTGACTTGACGCTAAGTGCGATATCTCTAGCTCCAAGCATTCCCACCTCTTCATCATTGGTAAAAAGAAGCTCTATATCATCATATTTTGAAGCCATTAAAAGCATTATAGCTACGCCTATCCCATTATCTGCCCCCAAAGAGGAATCTCTGGCTTTTAAGTATCCATCCTCTTCGTAAACTTCAATATCCGGAGCCCTGCCCATACAAACCATATCATAATGAGCCTGGAGACAAATTTTGGGATACCCTTTCCTCGCCAAAATATTTCCTGCAACATCTATCTCTACAAAACACTTCTCTTTAAGACAAAACTCTTCTATAAAATCTCTCAATTTTGAAGTGTTATGCGAACAGTGAGGAATAGTGCAAATCTTTTTAAAAATTTCTAAAGTGTTCAAGTTATCCTCCTGGTGGACTTATTAAGATATAAGGTCAGATTTTATTTTTATATGTTATCATTTTCATTATGAAATATATGTTAATGATATTGATACTTTTTTTATTTAGCGGCTGTTTATATATAAATGATAGAGGAATATCTGACAGATACTATAACGACTGTCATGAATACTACGATGCTATGGGCATATATCATAAGACCTGCGATAAAAACCTTATAGACTTTGATAAGAAAAAATGACTTCTTTGGAGCATATAAGAAAAGAGAGGGCAAAATCTCTCACTTTTAAAAATATACTGCCTTTAAGAGAAGCTCTTTTGCAACTTCCCGATATTCAAGATACACAAGTCGAACTTGAAAACATCGTTAAAATCACTTCACCAGCCATAACAGACCGACAAAAAGAGGATATTAAAAATTTTGCTCTATCTTTAAAGCCGTGGAGAAAAGGACCTTTTGAGTTGTTTGATACATTCATAGACTCTGAGTGGCAAAGCTGGATGAAATACAATCTTTTGGAGCCATACTTCAACCTTAAAAACAAAGTTGTAGCTGATATAGGGTGCAACAACGGCTACTATATGTTTAGAATGTTAAAACAACAACCAAAAAAGATAGTCGGGTTTGACCCCTCGCCTCTTTTTAAAACACAGTTTGATTTTGTGGACAAATACATTAAAAGCGGTATTATATATGAACTTTTGGGGGTTGAACACTTGGATATCTATGATATCAAATTTGATACAATATTTTGCCTTGGTGTTTTATATCACAGAAGTGACCCTGTAGCAACTTTAAAATCTCTCAAAAAAGCTTTAAACAAAAACGGAGAGCTTTTTTTGGATACTTTTATGATAGATGGGGATGAGGAGATAGCGCTTACCCCAAAACTAAGATACTCCAAAATTCCAAATATTTACTTTGTACCGACAATTCCGGCTTTAAAAAATTGGCTCTTTAGAGCAGGTTTTAATGATATAAAAGTCTTGGAGATAAAAAAAACAGACCTTCAAGAACAAAGAAAAACAGACTGGATAGAATCCCAAAGCTTGGAAAACTTTTTAGACCCTGACAACCCGGATCTGACCGTAGAAGGTTATCCTGCTCCAAAAAGAGTCTATATAAAAGCAACTTTGTAAACAATTTTATATTCTGTCCGATTTAGACTAAAGGGTATCACCTATTTATTAGAGGTGCCCTAAAAGGCATTTTAGGAGTTGTAGTGGATACAAATGAAGAAATAAATCCGGTTGAAAATTTTATAACAGACGATGATGAATCCATCAATTTAAAAACACATACAAAGATAAAAAAGTATCTAAGCGGTGACATAGTATCTTTAAAAGAAAATTACGCCCAGGTAAAACTCAGTTGCACAAGAGAGATGGCGGTAGATGAAATGGGGCTTGTTCATGGAGGTTTTACTTTCAGTGCTGCCGATTTTGCGGCAATGGCAGCGGTAAATGATCCCTATGTTGTCCTTATAGGTACGGTAAGTAAATTTTTAGCTCCAGTAAAAGTTGGTGATATTGTTATATTTGAAGCTTATGCAAAGTTTGAGGATGCCAGAAAAAGAGAAGTGGATGTAGTCGGCAGCATAAATGATATAAAAGTTTTCGAGGGAAAGTTTGATGCTGTTATCCTCCCTGAACATGTTTTGAAGCTAAAACTCAAAAAAGTAAGAAAAACCAAAAACAAAAACAATCACAAATAATCATAGATAATCAAGCCAATAGGGAACATTTTTTTGTTCTCTTTTTATTGTTGTGGGATTGCCGTGACCGGTATAGACTTTTTTATCATATTTTATTTTCAAAAATTTTTCCAAACTTTTTTTCATATATGCAGGATTTGAATATGGGAAATCGACTCTTCCTATAGAGTTTTCAAATATAAAATCTCCGCTAAACCAACTCTCACCTATCTCTATCACCGAACATCCCGGAGTATGCCCCGGAAAAAATATATACTTTACTTTTATACCTTCTATCTCATACTCCTTGTCACCATCAACAAGGATATCAGCTTTACAGGTAGGTTGAGACTGGTTAAAAACATCCTCTTCAAGCATAAATACATCATTTTTAGGTATATAAATTGGTAGATTCAGCTCTTTTTTAAGTTCACAATCGCTCCAGATATGGTCAAAATGCCCATGAGTATTGAGTATGGCAACAGGATTTGTTACATTATTCTTAACCCAATCTGCTGCTCCGACTCCGGGGTCTATGATAAATTGCTTATCATTTATACTTATGATATAGCAGTTAGTTTGATACACTCCAAAAGCTCTATGTTTTACAATCATATTAAACCTTCATTTACTTTATATTGCTACAATTCTTAGAGAGTTGTATTATATCTAAAAGTTCTCATTAAGTAAAATTTTAGTAAAATGAAATAGTTAAAGAGTTAAGGTATAATTGATGCAAAGATTTGAATTGCTTGAAAAATTTCTGGTAAATTTTTTAAAAGATGAAGTATATAAAACTTCGCTTACAAAAGCCATAATGGGACTAAGTGGCGGCATAGACTCTGCAGTAGTTGCGGTTTTGGCAAAAAAGGCTTTTGGAGAAGATTTACTTTGTGTGATGATGCCTTCACAGTTTTCAAGCCAAGAGAGCATAATAGATGCTAAAGAGCTTTGCAAAAAGTTTGACCTCAGACATGAGATAGTCTCGATAGAGCCTATGCTAAAAGCATATATCGATGATAGTATGAACAACCTAAGAATAGGCAATTTAAGCGCAAGACTCAGAATGGCAACTCTGTATGACATATCAGCCAGAGAAAATGCTCTTGTCATAGGTACTAGCAACAAAAGTGAGCTTCTTTTGGGATATGGAACACTTTTTGGAGATTTGGCAAGTGCTGTAAATCCCATAGGAGATATATACAAAAGCGATATCTTTAAGTTTGCAAAATACCTGGGTATTCCAAAAAGTATCATATCAAAGCCTCCTTCGGCTGATTTGTGGGAAAACCAAAAAGATGAGGATGATTTGGGATACAGTTATGAACAAATAGACAAAGTTTTGGAAAAATATG
>JALVWW010000019.1 GCA_027023175.1 Campylobacterales bacterium | reverse complement strand
ATAGAGTTGTTGCTTTTGACTCTATGAGTATTATAGCCACATCTTTGCTTGTAGTTCTCTCATTTTATTTTCATAAAAGCCTCTATCTTGATGTTGCATTTATATTTGGCTTGATTGGTTTTACAGGTACTGTAGTCTTTGCCAAATTTTTGGACAAGGAGTTATGATGATACTATCTATCATAGGAGATATTTTTATATTTTTAGGAGTGTTGCTTTTTTTACTAAGCGGACTAGGACTTCTTAGGATGCCGGACACCCTTACAAGAATGCAAGCTGCAACAAAAGCATCAACACTGGGATCTATTATGGTTTTGATAGGTGTAGCTTTCTTGGAGCCAAATTGGGCTTTTAAGTTAGCAATACTTGCTATTTTTATCATGATAACAAATCCTATATCATCTTCTATACTGGCTATGACAACATATAAAAGATTTTCAAAACATATCTACAATAGTAGCAATGCCGATGCTTTTAAAGAGCTAAAAGAGGCTAAAGAGCAAAAGGAGGAGGAGATATGATAGGACTTATTGTACTTTTTACTTTTTTATCTATGATCGTTGTTGCTCTTTATGCAATAAATTCCAAAGATATAACTCAAAGCGTTATACTTTTTATGGGAGTAGGACTTGGAAGTGTAGTTCTCTTTTTTATCTTTCAAGCCCCTGATGTCGCTCTTACCGAAGCGGTTATAGGAAGTGGGCTTAGTACCGCTGTTTTTTTACTAGGTATCAGACACACCTCTAAAGAGGAGGCAAAAAAATGAATCTCAAAAAAGATATAAGTTTAAAAAGTTTACTCTTTTCGATACTAACTTCACTTTTTATGCTTTCACTTTTAAATCTACTATTAAGCGTTAAGCAGTCTCATTTTAAAACTGTAGGAGATCTCTTTTTATCCCTCAACTTAAGTACGGCTACGGCAAATGCGGTAACTTCCGTAGTAACTTTCTTTAGGGGTATTGATACGGTAGGTGAAGTAACAGTCCTGTTTTTGGCAACTACCGGAGTTGCTTTGATACTTTCATCTTCTCAAAGAGCTGGGGAGAAGTTTGTACAACAAAGAAGTTTCATCCTTGAGACAGGAAGCAAACTTCTTTTTAGTGTTATAGTTTTATTTGGAGTATATATCGTTATCCACGGACATTTAAGCCCCGGTGGCGGTTTTCAAGGCGGTGTTGTTATCGCAACGGCATTTTTACTGCTTTTCTTAGCCAATCCAAACATAAAACTAAATCACACTATACTAACTCTTGGAGAGTCCTTAAGCGGTGCGGCTTATATACTTATAGTAATCATAGGTCTATTTAAAACAGGAATCTTGCTCAGTAATTTTATCCCACACGATGTTGCCGATATAGGAAACCTCATAAGCGGGGGTATCATACCTGTTATTTATATCATAGTGGGCATCAAGGTAGGAAGTGAAATGAGTGTGATAGTTGAATACTTTATCAAAGAAGAAGCCAAAGAAGAGGCAGAAAAAGAGGTGCAAAATGCTTGAATATTTAAACAGCACGGAATCTATACATTTTATAGTAATAAGCGGTAGTTTGATACTGTTTTTTATAGGGCTTTTCGGAGTCTTTACAAGAAAACATCTTTTAAGAGTACTTATATCATTTTCTATTATGGAATCCGCACTTTTTACCTTTTTTATAGGATTGCATTATAAAGCCAGAGCAGTAGCTCCTATAGTTGACAGTGTAACAAAAGATTTTAAGGGGATGGTTGATCCCGTACCACAAGCTATGATACTGACTACTATCGTTATAGGATTGGCTATTTTAGCCCTTGGTATATCTTTTGGCATAGAGTATTTTAAACTTACCGGAAAAAATGATATATCTTTAATGAATGAAGCGAGGGATTGAGATGGACTCTTATGTTAGTTTGGGATACTATTTTTTACTGCCTGTTTTATTTTCATTTTTAACACCCTACTTCAAAAAGCTTGGAGATTTTTGGCTTAGAGGAAGTTCTATACTTTTACACTTTGTTTTATTTTTACAAAGTGTGATATATGCTACTATGAAACTTCCGCAAATTTCAGAGTTTTCTATAGCTCCACCTTTGGGAATTGCTTTTATAGTGGATAGATTTTCTATACTTTTTGTACTACTTTTTACTTTTATAGGATTTATCACATCGCTATATTTGGCATGGTATTTTAAAAATGAAAGCCAAGCAAACGAAAGTAGATTTTATATATTTTTCAATATGCTAATAGCAGGAACTTTAGGACTCATACTTAGTTGTGATATTTTCAATGTTTATATCTTTTTTGAAATCACAGGGATTTGTTCATATGTACTCACAGCTTACAAAAAAGATAAACTAGCTCTTGAAGGCGGCATAAAGTATCTAATAATCGGCTCAATTGCATCACTTTTAATAGTTTTTGCCATTATGATTATATACTTACAAATCGGTACAGTCAATCTTGGTCTTATAGCACAAAGATTTGATATGATGGATCCAAAAGTTGCATTTTTTGTGATACTTATGCTTTTTATCGGCTTTGGCACAAAAGCAGAACTTTTTCCTATGAATTTTTGGGTTCCTGATGTTTACCAAGGAGCGACTGCTCAAGTAGCAGGTCTCTTTAGTTCAGTTGTATCAAAAGCATATATGTTTGTCTTTTTTCATCTTTTTTATCTTTTTCATTTAGAAAAAAATTACACGATTTTTCTTATGAGTGTAGCTGGTATTACATTTTTAGTAGCCGAACTTACCGCACTCAATCAAAAAAATATCTTAAGACTTTTTGCATACTCTACTTTGGGTCAGCTAGGACTTTTGTTTTTTGCTTTTTCATCAAATGCTTTGCCTGTTATCCAGGGTGGTCTGTTTTACTTAATAAGTCATTCACTGGGCAAAATGACTATATTTTTAGCTTTGGGTATTGTGATTTACACTCTAAAAGATTATAAAGTCAATATATTTGAAAAATTTAGTTCAACTTTTTTAACCATAGTATTTATCATATCATTTCTTTCTATTTTAGGCATACCTCCTTTTAGCGGATTTGTCGGAAAAATACTTATCTTAGAGGGTTTTGCAAAAGTTCACAACTATTTTGCTATAGCTTTTATACTTGGTATATCAATTGTAGAGGCTGTTTACTTTTTTAGACTTATTGCAATGATGATAAAGAGTAAAACTGATAAAAAGGCTATAAAAATTAGTTTGCTAAATAGAGCTATTTTGACTCTGTTAGCTTTTTTGATCATACTTTTTGGAGTTTACCCTGCCCTTTTGACTCACTTTACAGACCCGGCGGGATACACTCTACTACACCCCGATAACTATCTTCAATTTGCCTTGGGAGTTATAAAATGAATATTATATTTTTTATTATAAATTTATTTCCTTTACTATTTTTATATTCACTAGATGGAAATTTTCATACTTCATTGCAAATAAGCGATAACTTTATATTATCACTTCAACAAACTCCATTGGGTACATTTTTTGCATATTTGTCGCTGATCTCTTTTTTGCTGGTTATTATTGCTCAAAACAGAAAAAAGTTATCATTTAGTTACTATATGCTAGAGTTTTTACTCTCTATTGCAATGTTTGGTATTGTATTTGCTGGTGATTTTATCACATTTTTTATAGGTTGGGAAGTAATGACTTGGAGTAGTTACTTTCTTATCGCCAAATCTGATAAAATAGATACTAAAACACTTCAAAAATATATACTCTTTTCATTAACTTCAGCTTTTTTTCTCATAGCTGCTATAGTGATGGTCTCATCTTATGCTTCATCATATGAATTTGAAACGATAAAAAAAGTTTTTTATACCATTCCTTTTACGGCACAATTTGCTATCATCGTACTCTTTTCTATCAGTTTTTTTATAAAAGCGGGAGTTATCGGAGTTCATTACTGGGTAGTAGATACTTATGAAAAAGCTCCTGACCTTTTTAGTGCGATACTTTCAGCCATTATGTCAAAGATGGGTATATATGGACTATTTTTGATATATGGTATCATAGTAGGTTACTCAAACTTACAGATACTGTTTGGTTCACTTTTAAGCGGGACAACTTTCGGATATACACTAGCTTGGATAGGAGTTATTACTTCTATCGTAGCAACCTTCAAAGCTATCACTCAAGATGAAGTCAAAAGACTTTTAGCTTACTCATCTATCGCACAACTCGGCTATATCATAAGTGCTATAGGCTTGGGTGTAGCTTACGGCATAGGGGGAGCTTTGTATCATACCTTGATACATACAATCATAAAGCTTTTACTATTTATCAATGTTGCAGCCATCATAGCTCAAACAGGCAAAAGCAGATTTAGTGAATTAGGAGGACTTATATATAAAACTCCTGTATCTTTTGTGATGCTTCTTATCGGTATCATAACACTTGCTAGTATGCCTCCTCTTGGTGGATTTGCTTCAAAATTTATGATATATTCATCTTTGGTAGAGACAAGATTTGCCATAGTTCTTATCGCTATGCTCTTTTCAGGGGCTGCTTCATTTTTGTACTGTTATAAACTTGTATATGGTATCTATCTAGGACACCCCACCTCAAAAGAGTTGGAAAATCAAAAAGAGGTACATTTTACATATCTTATTCCGCAAATTATCTTAGCTCTTTTACTTGTGGGTATCGGTACATTTCCCGGACTTTTTATCAAAGTTATCAATCCTATACTAAAAGAGTTTGCCCTTACTCCAATCCCTTATAGCGGTGCGGGTGTAATGCACACTTTTATAGGTGATTTTAACGGATTATTTATTATGAGTGCTTTTGCGATTATCTTTGTAGTAATTCTTCTTATAGTAGTTTTATTAAGCTCTAAAACCGTAAAAAACAGAGATAGATTTGATCTAAGTTACTGCGGAGAGGTACCAAATGAAAAAACCCCTCTTCATTATGGATACTCCATAGGAAAAGAGCTTCATAGGATAGCTTTTGTCAATATGATACTAAAAAGAACAGTTTCAAACTTTTATGAAGCTTTAGCTTTACAAACCAAAAAAAGCTCAGA
>JALVWW010000018.1 GCA_027023175.1 Campylobacterales bacterium | reverse complement strand
AATAGGATATGACCATGAAAAAGACAACGGTGAAATGAGAGAGAAAGAAAAAGAGATAATTTTAAAATACTCTCTGCCCAAAAGTTTGATAATAAGGAGCGAATAGTGGAATATCTTATATTTGTTGTCTCTTTGGGTGCTTTGATATACGGGGCGGATTTT
Organism: Campylobacterales bacterium; assembly: GCA_027023175.1. Classification (GTDB taxonomy): domain Bacteria; phylum Campylobacterota; class Campylobacteria; order Campylobacterales; family JALSKU01; genus JALSKU01. Next base: position 4,897 of record JALVWW010000018.1, on the reverse strand, counting down.
ATCATAAACGAGTCAGAAAGAATTGCACTTCATTTCAATATATCCTCTTTTGTTATAGGTGCTTCTTTGGTAGCAGTCGGAACAAGTCTGCCGGAAATGGCCGCCTCTATGACAGCAAGTTACTATCATAAAAGCGATATGGCGGTTGCAAATGTAATAGGAAGTGTAATTTTCAATATCTCTTTAGTGTTGGGACTGGTATTTTTAGTAGCAAAAAAGATAAACCCCAAAAGAGACCTTTTTACAAAAGACAGTGCATGGGGGCTCTTTCCTGTGCTTATCTTTATACTTATGATAATTGACGGAAAAATAAGCAGAATAGATGGGATACTGTTTTTGTTTATAATGGTGGCTTATATTATATTTTTATCTTCTGATGCAAAAGAGTTAACCAACGAGATAGATGAAAGCTTAAAAAAGGAGAAGTTTAACTGGTTAAAGAGTATATTTTTACTTGGTATAGGGTTTGTTTTGGTTGTTGGCGGAGCTGATTATACCATACAGAGTGCCTCATCTATAGCGAGAGGTTGGGGAGTAAGCGAGTGGCTTATTTCATTGCTTCTTATAGCTTTTGGCACAAGTTTGCCTGAACTGGTTGTAAGTATCAAGGCCGCAAGAAAAGGAAATGCGGATATGGCCATAGGAAATATCATTGGTTCAAATGTAGCAAATTTCAGCATGGTTCTTGGAAGCAGTGCACTTATCAATCCACTCGTAGTAGATGTGCAAAAAAATATGTTTGATATTATTGCTGTTCTTACAGTATCGGTTATGCTTGTTTTTATCACCGCAAACAGACTCTACTCCAAATCGGCAGGCATTGTTTTGCTTGCTGTATTGGCATTGGTATTGCAAAACAGTATTATAGCCGGTTAAATACTCAATTTGTTCTTTTGATGTATCCAAGTTCATAAAGTTTATCATATATCTTTGAAACTATACTACCGGCTGCATGTCCTCCATGACCACCATGCTCTACAAGTACAGTAACAGCATATTTTGGATGCTTGTACGGCCCATATGTAGTCAGCCATGCATGAGAACGCTTAAAATAGGTAAGTTCATTCTCTTTCATTCTCTTTTTTTCTTCCTGGGGGATTCCTACAACCTGTGCAGTTCCCGTTTTACCTGCAAGCACAATCTTCGTGCTTAGATAATTTGTAGCAGTACCGTGAGGGGAATTACAAACTTCATACATAGCTTTTCTTATGGTTTTTACATATCTATACTCTTTTTTAGAAAAAATGGAGCTATTTTTAAAATAGATATTTTCTTTTCCTATCTTTTTGATAAAATGAGGGGTAACGGTGTGACCGGTAGCTATCATGGCTGTATATCTTGCTATTTGCATTGGTGTAACCAAAAAATATCCCTGTCCAATGGAAGTTATAACGGTTTCCCCTTGAAACCAAGGTTTGCCATACCTGTCAAGTTTCCATTTTCTTGAGGGCAATATTCCTCTTGATTCTCCATAAAGATCTACTCCCGTTTTTTGCCCAAAACCAAATCTATCCAAAACCTTTGAAATACTGTCAATTCCTACTTTTAGACTACCTTTATAAAAATAAACATCACAGCTTTCCCTGATAGCTTTGATCATATTGACTTTATGGTGTCCATTTTTCTTCCAGCATCTAAATTTTCTATTACCAAGTTCAATGTACCCCGGATCATAAAAGATAGTATTTTTATTGATATATTTGCTATCCAAAAAAGATAAACCAACTCCCGGCTTCACAATGGAGCCAGGAGGATAAAGCCCATTTATAAGTTTGTTTGTAAAAGGATGGTTAAAATCGGTCGAAATTTTATGCCACTCTTTGAAACTGATACCGTTTACAAACTTATTCGGATCAAATCCAGGGTATGAACCGGCTGAAAGTATAGAGCCGTCTTTTACATTCATTACTATAACTGCTCCACTTTTACCTTTAAATAGTTTGGCAATATACTCTTCAAGTCTTACATCAATACTTAAAGTTATATTTTTTTTCGTTGGATTAACCTTTTTAAGGACCTTCACCTCTTTATTGTAAGCAGAAACTTCACTGATTTTTACACCTTCTTTTCCTTCAAGTACCTTATTGTAATATTTTTCTATGGAACTTTTTCCTGTAAATCCTGTCAAGCTTGCAACATAGTCATTTCTAACATCTTTTATATTTGCTTTTGCAACATAACCTAAAACATGTGACAATATTTCTCCATAGGGATAAAATCTTTTTGAAGCAGGAACAATCTTTATGTCGTTATCCATAGAAATTTCAGAAAAATAAGGAATTATCTCTTCGTATGGTATAAACCTGACTACTTTTATATATTTGTGAACATAAGCTGAATCTTTTTTCAAATACTCTTTTTTTAATTTCTCAAACTTGAACTTGGGGAAAAATTTTACAAGTTTTTCTATCTTTTCATTTAATGTATGAATTTTTGCTTTTTTGCTTAAATGGGGCTTTATCTCTATGGCAAAACCTAGCTTATTTACTGCTAAGGCTATACCGTTATTGTCCCTGATGATACCTCTTAGTGGTGGTATATCTTCTGTTTTTATTATATTATTTTGAGCTATTTGGGCATACAAAGCATTTGATTTTACTGATATATAGTAAATTTTTACTATCAAAATAAAAAGTATGGTAATAAAAATTCCTATGGCTATTTTAATGCGTATCAAAACAGAACCACCGCTATTAGAAAATCAGTTACAATATAAAAAAAATATTTTATATCAAATGATGGTAATTCAAAATCAAAAAGATAAGCCAAAATCAAATTTATCAAATAATATCCTATATATGCATTTAAAATATGAAAAAAGATTTTATAATTTTTCTCATTGAAAAATCTCTCTATTTTATCCATAATAAAATAGTAATAGATAGTAAAAAATAGTAGAAAGGATAGTGGTATAAAACCCTTGTCAATTTCAATAACAAATATATATAAAAATGCCAATAACAGCCTAAAAATATACTCTTTATCATATATATGTTTTATGATAAAATAAAACGCAACGCCAAAAAGCGGTGAAAAATATAGATATATAGATGTTAAAGATTCATAAATTATAAGTAGTAAAAAAATAAAAAAGTATTTAAAATTTTTATATTTTATATTTTGCTCTCCTTCAACCTTCAACCTTCAACCTTTAGCCTATTTCAAGAATAAATGCTATTTCGTTGCATACCGGAAAATGTTTACACTTTATACAATCAGCCCAGATTTTTTGTTCAGGCAATTTATCTTTTTCAATCTCTTTAAAACCTATTTTTTGAAAAAATTCTCTTTCATATGTCAGAGCAAAAATTGACTCTACTCCCAATTTTTTACCTTCATTGATTAAATAGTTTACCAGGTTTTTACCTATACCTTCACCTCTGTAATTTTTGTCTATAATGATACTTCTTATCTCGGCAAGCTGCTTTGAAAATATATGAAGCGCACAAAAACCTACTATTTTTTCTTCAATTCTAGCCACAACATATGAGCGAATATTTTGTGCTATCTCATCATCACTTCTATAGAGTATGATACCATTTTCCACTTCAGGTTTAACAAGTTCCTGCATCTTGTCTATATCATTAAGAGTAGGTTTTTCATACACTAAAGACATTGATTATCATCCAAAAAGTGAGTAAAATATGGTGGTATTTGCTTCTTGAATACCTCTTTTTCTTAGGTTAGAAACCATAATGGCATTTGGAAACTCTTTTTTCAATTTTGATAACTCTTTTTGATTTAATTTATCTATCTTGGTAAAAATTTCTAAAACTTTTTGGTCTTCTCTTTTAATAGAGCGCAAATACTCTCTAACATCTTTATCAATCTTTTGCGTAGGATGCCTGGCATCAAGTAAATGCACAAAAGTTCTTATAGAAACTCTATTATTTATAAAATCAGTTAAATTTTTACTCCACTCCTCTTGGAGTGATTTTGAAACTTTGGCATATCCAAAACCGGGCAAATCAACAAATCTAGCCATATACTTCTCTTCTTCTTTTTTATATATAACTTCAAAAAAGTTTATAAGTCGAGTTTTACCGGGAGTTGATGACTTTTTTGCCAAGTTTTTTTTATTGCATAAAGCATTTATAAAAGAGCTTTTACCGACATTGCTTCTTCCTAAAAATGCAACTTCATTTATTCCCTCTTCAAGCAAGTTGGACTTTGAACTTGAAGAAGTTAAAAATCTTGCTTCTATTATATTTATCACTACTTTTTTTCTTCCACTTTAAAGATAAATTTAACAGGCTTATTCCCGCTGCTTTTAACATCATATTTACCATTTAACTGGTCTATTGTTATGTCGTCACCATATATTTTCTTATGTGTGTCTATATCTTGCAAAAAGGCATTGCCGATAAAACGATAGTATTTTTTTATGGGATTGTAAATGATTTTATTTGCCTTTCCCGCATAATGCTTTTTATTGAGTATAAGTTTAAATTTTGCTTTTCCGGTTGCAGTATATTTTACAGGATTTTTATTTTTATCAAAGTTTATTACCAAATTATCTGATGTTATGGTATCATAGCCCTTTACCACTTTTACATTTCCTGTAAATTTAGATATGAGCTTGGCTTCATCAGCCTCAAAGTGTTTTGAAGTTATTTCCACATTTTCACTTTTTGCCATCAATACTCCGATAAGCATGAAACAGGCAACTACTATTTTTTTCATTTTTCCTCCATTATAAGTAATGAAGCATAAATATTATCATACTCCAATGAGATGAGTTTCATTTAGATTTGCTTGAAAATTGGTGTAGTAGTAGTTTATCCTACTTCAAATCAATTTTCAAGCAAAGATGAGTGAAAATCATCTCACCCAAAGGGCAAAAAGAAAAAGGCATATCTGACTTCGTTAAATTTTCTCATCTTATCTACAGATAGGA
>JALVWW010000017.1 GCA_027023175.1 Campylobacterales bacterium | reverse complement strand
AGGTAGCTTATCATATTCATTTATGCCTTCAACTTTATCCCATCCGTCAAACTCTTCATATACCGGCTTTATACTATCTAAACTACTTGGAAAGTCTTTTGTAATTTTCCCGTCAACTTCATAGGCAATACACACTTTTATCTTTTTAAAGCCATCAAGCACATCAAGTTTCATCAGTGCCAATTCATCACAGCCGTTTATCCTACTGGCATATTTACACGCAACCGCATCAAACCAGCCACATCTCCTTGGTCTTCCTGTGGTTGTGCCAAATTCATGCCCTTTTTTACCTAAAAGTTTTCCATCTTTACCTTTGTCTTCAGTAGGGAAAGGCCCATTGCCTACTCTTGTACAGTAAGCTTTGACAATTCCTGTAATCTTTCCTATGTCTTTCGGATTTAACCCAAGCCCCGTGCAGGCACCTGCACTTATGGTATTTGAGCTTGTAACAAAAGGGTAGGTTCCATGGTCGATATCCAAAAGAGTTCCTTGGGCACCCTCAAGTAAAACTTTTTTTCCTTTTTCCAATTCACTCCACACAAGATGGGTAGTATCACACAAAAACGGTTTTAAAAATCCGGCATAAACCTCCAACTCCTCTTTTAGCTCATCGGCATCTGGAATTTTTATATCTAAAGCATCAAAATATACTCTGTTTGTTTCAAAATATCCCATCAAAGATGATACGAGTTTATCAACATTTCTTAGCTCACCGAGTCTGTGACCGTTTCTCTCAATTTTTAAAGAGTAAGCCGGCCCTATACCCTTGCCGGTTGTTCCTATGGCTTTTGATCCTCTTAATTTCTCTCTTGCTTTGTCTATCTCTTGGTGAAAATTTAAAATCATATGGGCTTTGTCACTAACAAACAATCTTCCCTCCAAATCATCAAATCCGTTTTTTTCAACCTCTTTCATCAAAGCCTTTGGAGATACCACGACCCCATTTCCTATAATATTTATAGCATTTTTATTTAAAACACCTGACGGTATAAGATGAAGAGCCAACTTTTTATCGCCTACGACAATAGTATGGCCGGCGTTATGCCCACCTTGGTATCTTGCAACCACTTCATACTTTTGTGCAAGCATATCTACTATCTTGCCTTTACCCTCATCTCCCCATTGAATTCCAACTATCATATCAGCTTTATTTGTCAATTTTATTCCTTTATCTCTATTATAGCATCGATATATCCGGCAAATCCGGCTGCCCTTAAACTCTCCCAAGTGTAACTCCCACCCATTCCAAGAGTTTTATTGCCTTCAAAAAATCTAAAATACAAATCATCATAATATCTCATCTTGGCATAATATAGTGGGGCAACAATTATCTTTTTATACTCAATTTTATCACAAAGCTCTTTTATCTTGATTAATTCATGCTTTAAACTCTGAGGAACTATTTTGATAACTTCATCAATATCTTCAGGATTTTGCAAATATGCCAATTTGCTAAGCCATTTTATATCAAATGAAAGTATCTCTTCAATATTGCCTTTTTCAAAAACTGAGATATCTATACCAAGCTCTTTTGAAATAATTTTCGGTATTTTTATATTGGATATTTGCAAGTTAACAAAAAGCTTTAGTTTTTCAAAAATCTTTTGTGAAATCAAAATAGGCTCTTTTAAATCACTCGAGCCTATATGCTCAGCTCCTACCTGATAAATTTCACTGCTTGGGTATCTAAAGACAGGTTGGATATAAAACCACTTGTCATGTTCCACGCTTCTCCCTAGTCTTTTAGTAATAAGCCTTACGACATCAAGTGTACTGTCAGCTCTTAAAGAGAGGATATGGTTTTTTTCGTCACTAAATCTTACAAGCTCTTTTGTAGATATACTTTTTGTTTGATGATAGGAAAAAAAGGGAGTGACTATCTCCTCATATCCAAACTCTTCCAAAATTTGACCGGCAAGATTTTCTATCTCTCTTTTGAGTTTTGCACTCTTGCCAAAATAGAGTTTACTCCCTTTTGGTATCTCATGTTCATAAATCATTTACATTTCCATATTTTTACTAAATATTTTATTGGCTGTTCCGTCATACTCTCTTTGACCTATCTCATCAAGTATCAATTCCAGCGCGTTTAAAACCCAACCGGTTTCATAGGGTTTTATAAGACCCATATGATTTATCCTGAAAAGTTTTCCTTTTAAATGATCCTGACCACCGGCAATATTTACCTCATATTTGTTTTTCAGTATTTTTCTTATCTCATCAGCTTTTTCATGATATACCGCACTCATTGCAAGTGCCGGAGTTTTGGGAAATATTTTAAATCCTATAGCTTTCAAAGCTTCATTTGATGCTTTGCTTCTAAGTTTCGTTTGCTCATAAAATTTATCCAAGCCCAAAGCAAATATATCATCGAGTATGGTGTTTAGACCGATGATAAGAGTAGTGGGTGCAGTCCATGCGGTTGTATTTTGCTTTTGCTTTTTAAGTTCTGTATTCAAGTTGAAATAATATCCTTTTCCACCCTGCTCTATCTTTTTTATGGCATTACTGCTCAAGCCTATCATAGAAAGACCCGGAGGCAGCATAAAAGCTTTTTGACTTCCACTTATGAGCACATCTATATCGCTGACATCTATATCTTCAACGCCGACTGCCGTAATACCGTCAGCTATGATAGTAATATCCGGATTTATCTTTTTTGCCTCTTTGGCTATATTTTCGACCGGATGCCTCAATCCTCCGGCACTTTCACAAACCTGCACACATATAGTATCGATATCTTTATGTTTATTTAAAGTTTTTACTATATCTTCAACATCGGCAGGAGTATCCCACTTATACTTAAGCTCGACCAGCTCATATCCGCATGCTTTTACAATCTTACCAAATCTCTCGCCAAATTTTCCGGCATTTACCGTAAGAGCTTTTTTTCGGCAAAGATTAAGAACACTTGCTTCCATAGCTCCCGTTCCACTCGAAGCCAACATTAAAACTTCATCCATTTTAAATATTTTTTTAAGTTTTTCTCTTGTTTGTCTAAATATTTCAGAAAATTCAGGAGTCCGATGGTGAATGGTAGGCTCACTCATAGCCATTCGAACATTCTCAGGAACCGCGGTAGGTCCCGGTGTCAATAGTAACATTTTATTCCTTTTTTCATGATTCGTGATTAGTGATTCGTGATTAGTTTAAAAAATTGGACAAAGTCCAATTTACCAATCACGAGTTACGAGTTACTAATCACAGATTTATATCTTCATTCCTTTTGCTTCGGTTTCAACATACTCTTTATCAAACATTTCCAAAGCCTTTTTCTTTACCCCTTTTATGGTAAATCCAAACTTTTTAAACAAATCTTTTGCCTTTCCTGAAGCTCCAAAACTTTGCATACACAAAACCTCATCGGCATATTTGTACCACTCAATACCGCTTGCTGCTTCTACTGCCAAAACTTTTGTATTTGGATCTATAACTTTATCTTTATACTCTTTTGACTGTTTATCAAATATTTCAAAACAAGGTACGCTTACTACATTTGCATTGATTCCGGCAACTTCAAGATGACATGCTGCCTGTAAAGAGGTCATTACCTCACTTCCACTTGCTATAATAGTAAGCTTTGGATTTTCTCTTTTTGCCACCAAGTATCCACCGTTTTCAACTGTACCATACTCGGTAAACGGTTTTAGAGTTTTTAATTTTTGACGACTCAAAACAAATCCGCAAGGAGCATTAAGTCTCAAAGCTATCTTCCAACAAGCTACATTTTCACTGGCATCTGCAGGTCTGAATGTATAAAACCCGGGCAATGCCCTAAATTGGCTAAGTTGCTCAATAGGCTGATGCGTAGGACCATCTTCTCCTACTCCGATACTATCATGGGTCCACACAAAATATCTCTTTAGCCCCATCAGTGCCGCAAGTCTGACAGATGGTTTCATATAGTCACTAAATACAAAAAATGTAGCATCAAAAGGCAAGAACAGACCATACAAACTTATAGCATTTGTGATAGCTGCCATGGCATGCTCTCTTATACCGAAATGTATATTTCTACCGTTTGGAAATTCGCCCATATCTTTTAAATAAGTCTTATTTGAAGGAGCAAGATCAGCACTACCTCCTATAAATCCAGGAACTGCTCTAGCTATAGCATTTAATATATTGTGATTGGACTCTCTAGTTGCTACTTCACTACCCGCTTCATAATTTGGCCAATCTATTTTAGAAAAATCAGGCTTTAAAAGAGCATTTAGAGCTTCATTCTGCTCAAGCAAAGGTGCTTCACTTAGAAACTTTTTCCACTCTCTCTCAGCCAAATCACCCTTTTCTACGGCACATCTAAATCTACTTAACACATCCTCATCTACAAAAAACTTTTTTTCAGGGTCAAATCCGGCTTTTTCTTTGGAGCATTTTATATCTTCCTCTCCCAAAGGTGCTCCATGAGAACTTGCTTTTCCTTCAAAACCGCAAGAGCCTTTGGCTATAACTGTGTTAGCTATGATAAGAGTAGGTTTTGTTTGATTTTTAACTTTTTGTAAAGCATTTTCTATCTCATCATAATCATTTCCATCAATCTCCAAAACATCCCACTGTTCGGCTAAAAATCTCTGTTTTACATCTTCGTTCCAAGCTAATGAAGTACTTCCCTCTATAGTAATTTTATTGGAGTCATAAATAAGCACCAAATTATCAAGCTCATTTTTACCTGCCAATGCACAGGCCTCATAACTTATACCCTCTTCTAAGTCCCCGTCTCCACACAAACAGTAAACTTTATGATCTATTATCTTTGCTGTTTCACTGTTTAACAATTTTTTAGCATATTTTGAGGCAAAAGAGAACCCCACGGCATTTGCCACACCCTGTCCTAACGGTCCGGTTGTGATCTCAACTCCGGGAACTTCACCGTATTCAGGATGTCCCGGGGTTTTACTTCCAAGTTGTCTAAAGTTTTTAAGGTCATCCAAGCTTAAATCATACCCGCTTAAATATAAAAACGAATATATCATCGCACTGGCATGTCCACCGCTAAAGACTACTCTGTCTCTGTTTAACCATTTTGGATTTTTGGGATTGTGTTTTAAGTGGGTACTCAAAACTGTCACCACATC
>JALVWW010000016.1 GCA_027023175.1 Campylobacterales bacterium | reverse complement strand
TCAGACTTACCTAAGGCTTTTGAAAAGTATGATTTGCCCAGTCTTATACCAAATACCTCTCGTGCAGGTATGCCGGCAGCTCTTAAAAGTGCAACAAAGAGAGAGCTTATATCGGTGCATTTTCCGCCAAAATATCCGCTGTTTATCATTTTGCCGGCATTTCCTATGCCGCAACCTATGACTTTTGGATCTCTAAAAGTAACTCTTGTAACCCAGTCATATATAGCACTTACTTTTTCAAATCTATCATTTAGTCCTACGGTTAATTCTTTGGCTTTTTTGGCTATTTTGCCATTGGTTGGGATATGATAAGTAGGCTTTAAAAAGAGTTTTACATTTTCAGGAAATGGAAGATTTTGTTTGCTTGCCTTTTTGATTAAATTGAGATTTACAGTTCTGTATGCAGTCTCTATCTCCATCTCTATATGAAGCTTTTTCTTTTTATCACTTTTTTTCCACTCAGTATATAAGATTTTTGCATCATATGGGTTTTTAGTATTGATATCAAATGAGTCATAATTGCCGCCAAACTGTAAAAATCTTACCTTTTGAAAAGAGGCATTAAAAGGTAGAGGATTCCACAAACGGGCAGGAAAGCTTTTTTCATCATACTTGATATCAAAATCATACACAACTTTAAACTTTCTAATTTTGCTATCATTTGCAAGTAAAAGTTGAGGAGCAGCCGAAATGGCACCGATGCCAACTATAGATTTTTTGATAAAATTTCTTCTATCCATTTACAATCCTTTGAATTATATTTTATCAGCATAAAATATGAGGACAATAAATGTTGCAGGGTTATGAGGTTTGCAATATTTATGTCGGTCCAAACCTTGGACTTATGCAATTAAGTAATAATTCTATCATAGCAAAAATTAATCATTACTTACAATCAACAAAACTTAATAAAAAAAATAATATAATTTCACTCTCCAAATGGGCAGATGGGAGAGCTGGTTTAATCCAGTCGCCTGGAACGCGGCCGTAGGGAAACCTACCGGGGGTTCGAATCCCCCTCTGCCCGCCATATTATACTTTTTTTCTTCATATATCCAGAAAAATAATCCACCTTTTTTGATGTAAACACTTTTTACACACAAAATTTAACAACTATGTATAAACATTAAAATTATATAAAAAATTAAAAATAATTTTGTTATTTTATATAATTAAAGAATTGATTAATTTTGATAGTGCTAAAATTGTGTTAGTTTTATGGGAGAGGGTATTAAAAAGGAGGAAAATATGTCATTTAAGATCACGAAAATGCTCGATTTGGATTCAATAGACTTTTTTGTTGATGTTGAGGCTCCTGAAGTTGCCGAAAGGTTTCATCCGGGACAGTTTGTCATGTTAATGACCAGAAAAGAGGGTGAGAGGATACCTATGTCCATACAAAAAGTCAGAGACGGTAAGATAAGTATGTTTATAAGGAAGCTTGGAAAAACTTCAAGAGAATTAAGAGACGGTCTTACGAGCTTTGAAAATGTTATAGGACCATTGGGGCATGGCATAGAAGAAAAAAAGTATGGTACGGTAGTAGTAGTATCAGATGCTGTATGTGGTCATGCTGAAAACTTTGCAATATGCGAAGCACTTAGTAAAATAGAAGGAAATGAAATCATTTCCATCCAAACTTTTCCAAGCAAAGATGAAATATATCCTGATGAGTATCTTGCAAGTCAATATGCACACAGACATTTTATAACTACAGACGATGGAAGTTATGGAATGAAGGGTACTTATGTAGAGGAACTTAAAAAACTTATTGACAATAAAGTTCATATAGATTTTGTTTTTGGCGGGGGAAGATTGCCTACTATGAAGGCAGTATCAACACTATTGGCTATCAACAACATAGACAATCTTTTTACAACAAGACAAATGATGGTAGATGGTTCGGGAATGTGTGGAGCATGTAGGATATATATAGATGGTGAGATGAAACTGGCTTGTGTTGACGGACCAATGTTTGATTGTAGAAAAGTCAACTGGAATAGAGCAATGAAAAGATATGCGATGTTTAAAAAAGAGGAAAAAATTGCTCTTGAGTATTATGAAGCTCACAAAGGAGGATGTGGAAGATGCCAAAGATAAAACCTAGAATCCCAATGAAAGAGCAGCCACCGCTTCAAAGGATAAAAAATTTTAAATCCGTTCCTTACGGATATACTGAAGAGGAGGCAATGGAGGAAGCGGCAAGGTGCATACAGTGCAAAAAACCAAAATGTGAGCCTGCATGTCCGGTCAATATAGGCATAAAAGAGATGAATTTGCTTATATCTCAAGGTAAATTTGAAGAAGCATATCTTTTGGTAAAAGAGGATAATTTTTTCCCGGCTTGTTCAGGTAGAGTTTGTCCACAAGAAAAACAGTGTGAAGGTGCTTGTATCCTTGAAAAATTTGATCAACCCATTGCCATAGGAAAACTGGAGGCATTTATTGCTGATTGGGGAAGGACTCATAAGGTAGAGGTTGATAAAGTTATAGCAAACAATGAAGATAAACATGTTGCCATAGTTGGCTCAGGTCCGGCTGGACTTGCATGCGCCGCGGAGTGTAGAAAGTATGGTTATGCAGTTACCATATATGAAACTCTTCATAAAGCAGGAGGGGTTTTACAGTATGGAATTCCCGAATTTAGATTGCCTAAAGATATAGTTGACCAAGAAGTTAAAAAACTTGAAGATATGGGTGTGAAAATAGTGCTCAACCATACTGTAGGGCAAAATATATATTACTATGAGCTTGTTTCTCAAAATGATGCCGTATTTTTAGCCATGGGTGCAGGAGCTCCTAAATTTATGGGGATTCAAGGTGAAAATCCGTTAGATGGAGTTTATTCATCAAATGAATTTCTCATAAGAGCAAATTTGATGAAAGCATATAAATTTCCTGAGTGGGATACGCCTATAGATGTCGGAAAAAAAGTTGTGGTTATCGGTGCGGGAAATGTTGCAATGGATGCAGCTAGGACAGCTCTGAGACTAGGAGCTGAAGAAGTACATATCGTATATAGAAGAACAAAAGAACATGCACCTGCCAGAAAAGAGGAGTTAGAGCATGCATTGGAAGAGGGTATTATATTTCATGAGTTGGTAAATCCTGTAAGATTTCATGGAAATGATGATGGATTTATCGACTATATGGAGCTTGTCAGAATGGAATTGGTAGAGGATGAGAATGGAAAACTTCATCCAACCCCAATAGAGGGCAGTACATTTTATATGGGAGTTGACACTGTCATCGAAGCATTGGGTACTGTTCCAAACAGACTTTTTTTAGATAGAGCTCCGGAAATTAAAAGAGATGAAAGGGGAGTTATTATAGTAGATGAAAATATGATGACTAGTGTTGAGGGAACTTTTGCCGGAGGTGATGCGGCAAGCGGAGCAGCTACCGTGATAAAAGCTTTAGGCGAGGGAAAAAGAGCGGCAAAAAGTATACATACTTATTTAAGTACTCATTAACATTTTTTTGTCCGAAGGGTTATCTCCTTTCGGACAAAAATACCATTTTGCTATCTCATAAGTAGTATAGTCGATATCTATTTGGTCAAAAGGGATGGAAGAGACTCTCATTTTTGATGTAATGACCCCTGATACAATTTGTAAAAATATAAATAAAAAAAGCGATATTAGGATTTGATCGTATAAGTACCAAAAATATAGTGCAACTACCGCCGGTAAGCCTAATAGTAAAATCGTAATGATTATTGCTAACAATTTACACTTTTTACTAGGTGTCGGCGGTATTTCTATGGGCATTATACCTTTCAAAATATTACTTTAGATTGATAAAATTTAAAGGAATTTCTAAATCTTTCTCTTTTATAGCTTTTATGCAAGTTTGCAAATCATCTATAGATTTGCCCGTAACTCGCACAATATCACCCCTTATAGATGCTTGAACTTTTAGTTTAAGTGACTTTATCTCTTTGGTGATAATTTTTGCCTCATCACTAGAGATAGTATCAACAATAGATATATAAACTTTTATATTTCCTCCACTAGCACTCTCTCTTTTAGTCTCTTTTAAAGCTTTTGGAGATATGCCTCTTTTTATGGCTTTGGATAAAAGTATATCTTTCATGGCATCTGCTTTATTGTCGCTAGTTACTAGTAGCGTTATGAGTTTGTTTTTTTCATTATAATCAATTTGGGCGGTTATGCCTTTAAAGTCATACCTATTTGCTATCTCTTTTTTTGCCTGCTCTATAGCATTCTTGAGCTCTTGTTTGTCAATTTCCGCACTTATATCAAAACTGTGTTCTTTTGCCATTGTATCTCCTTTACTTAAGTTTGTTTTCTTGTAAAAAGCTTTTAATATTTTGAATGATTTTATCTACAAGTCTTTTTCTGGCTTCTATGCTTGACCAGGCAATATGAGGTGTAATTACTATATTATCCTGCTTCTTTACATTTAAAAGAGGTGAACTTTTTTCTAAAGGCTCATTTTTTGTCACATCAAGCCCCGCATATATATCTTTTTCGTCAATAACTTGCGCTAAGTCATCTTCATTTATTATGCCGCCTCTTCCTAGATTTAAGATGATACTACCCTCTTTTAATTTTAAAAGTTCATTTTTTGTTATAAGATTGTTAGTGTTGTTGTTAAGAGGGGCATGTATGGATACGATATCACTTGTTGCTAAAAGTTTATCAAGAGTGACTTGTTTGTAACTACTGACTCTATTTTTACCACTGGTCGAATAATACAAAATATCAGCTCCAAAACATTTAGCTATCTTTGCTACTTCTTTACCAATATTTCCTAGCCCTATGATACCCCAGGTTTTGCCTGAAATTTCCCAAAACGCTCTGTCAAGATTGGTAAATATTTCACTTTCACACCATTTTTTCTCTTTTACAAAATTGTCATAGTATTTTGTTTGTCCCAAAAGGTAAAAAAGTAGTGTAAAAGTATGTTGTGTGACTGATTTTGTAGAGTAGCCAGAAACATTTTTAACCAAGATATTTTTTTCTTTTGCATACTCCAGGTCTATATTGTTCATTCCTGTTGCGGCAACACATATAAGCTTTAGATTTGTAGCATTATCCATAATATCTTTATCTATAAC
>JALVWW010000015.1 GCA_027023175.1 Campylobacterales bacterium | reverse complement strand
TTAGTTTTGCATTGATACTATAATTATCAACATCTATCTCTATAATGTCGCCATCTTTTAACAAGCCTATCAAACCGCCTTCAGCAGCTTCAGGAGAAACATGACCAATACTCACTCCATGTGTTGCTCCACTAAATCTTCCATCAGTTATCAAACCCACTGACTCTCCAAGCCCCATTCCCATGATAAGTGAAGTAGGGCTTAGCATCTCTTGCATACCGGGACCTCCTTTTGGTCCTTCGTATCTGATAACTACTACATCTCCCGCTTTTACTTTTCCTCCCGTGATACCGGCTATCGCCTCATCTTGGGAGTCAAAACAGACTGCACGACCGCTAAATTTTCTCATACTAGGTATAACACCCGCAGTTTTTACAACAGCTCCCTCTGTAGCCAAGTTTCCATAAAGTATAGCAAGTCCTCCCACTTCACTATAAGGATTGTCAATCTTGTGAATAATGTTAGTATCTGTTATGTTGGCATCCTCTATCCTCTCACCGATAGTTTCACCCTCTATTGTTAAATTATCGAGCGCTAACACATCGTTACCTCTTTTTGTTATCTCTTTCATAACAGCACTAACTCCACCTGCTCTATTTATATCTTCCATGTGAACAGTAGAAAGAGACGGAGAAATTTTAGCAATATGAGAAACTTTTTTACTCATTTCATTTATTTTTGCCAAGTCAAAGTCAACTCCCGCTTCATTTGCTATGGCTAACATATGCAAAACTGTGTTAGTGCTTCCACCCATTGCCATGTCAACTGCAAATGCATTATTGACCGCTTTTTCATTTAGTATATTTTTAAATCTGAATTTTTCACTTAACTCTTTAGATTTTGCTATTTCGCAAACTCTTCTAGCTGCAATTCTTAAAAGCTCTTCTCTCTCGGGAGTCAAAGCCAAAATAGTTCCGTTTCCTTTTAACGCAACCCCCATTGCTTCTAATAAAGTATTCATACTATTTGCGGTAAACATTCCACTGCAACTTCCTCCACCAGGGCATGCCACACACTCAAGCTCTACCAATTTTTCTTCACTTATTTCACCTGCTTCAAATTGACCTACACCTTCAAATACCGTTGCAAGATCTACTGAAGTTCCGTCATTTAAAACTCCCGCTTTCATAGGGCCTCCGGTAACAAATACGGTAGGAACATTTACTCTTAAAGCTCCCATAACCATACCGGGAGTTATCTTGTCACAATTGGGGATACAAATCATTGCATCAAGTTTATGGGCATTCATAACGGTTTCAATAGAATTGGCTATAATTTCACGACTCGGAAGAGAGTAAAGCATACCGTCATGTCCCATAGCAATCCCATCATCAACTCCTATAGTATTAAATTCAAATGGCACACAACCGCATTTTCTTATCTCATCTTTTATGATTTTGGCATACTTATCCAGAAAAAAATGTCCGGGAATTATCTCTATAAAAGAGTTTGCTACACCGATAAACGGTTTGTCAAAATCTTCATCCTTTACGCCTGTCGCTCTAAAAAGACTTCTATGGGGTGCTCTTTGGTACCCTTTTTTGACTTCGTCACTTCTCATTTGTTATCCTTGTATGATAATTTTGCAAAGATTATAGCCAATATTGCTTTACTTTTAGCTTTTTTTTGGATATAATTTCATCTCTTTTTTTGCGGGAATAGCTCAGTGGTAGAGCACAACCTTGCCAAGGTTGGGGTCGCGAGTTCGAACCTCGTTTCCCGCTCCATACTGAATACAGACTACGGATTACAGATTACGGAAAAATAAAAAAACTCCGTTATCTGTAATCCGTTTTCCGTAATCCGTATGTTCAAAAAACCTAAAAACAACAAACTATTGTTGTTTTTTTTAACGGTTTTATTTGTCTGGTGCAAACAAGTTGCACAACCGTAAATTTGGCTGAAGCACAAATTTACTTCAAGGTACCCGGACATTTTTTATGTTCGTCACTATTTTGACAAGCAAAATAGGACTTACATAGAAAAAATGTTCAAAAAACCTAAAAACAACAAACTATTGTTGTTTTTTTTAACGGTTTTTGCCCGGGTGGTGGAATTGGTAGACACAAGGGACTTAAAATCCCTCGATCATTGCGATCGTGCCGGTTCAAGTCCGGCCCCGGGCACCACTTTTTAAAGCTTTGAGCTTTTATGCCTTTAGCTTAAACTCAAGGCGACATAGCCAAGTGGCTAAGGCAGGAGCCTGCAAAGCTCTGATCCCCGGTTCGAATCCGGGTGTCGCCTCCATTTACTACTGTCGGGAGATGTCAGAGCGGTTGAATGTGCCGGTCTTGAAAACCGGTGAGGGTAACACCTCCGGGGGTTCGAATCCCCCTCTCCCGGCCATTAAACTTTAAACCCCTAAATTACGGTATCCTAAGAGTTCAAAAATGCTACTGTGTCTAAATTGTGCCAACTGTTAACATCATTATTGATGAAACACAAGCCATCATTGACCAAGCAATCAAATTAACTACTTAGATAAAATATCTAAAATCATAAGATTTATTTCCTAAATCTTCCAATTGTTTCCCCATAACAGAAAGTCTTTTTGAAAAATCTATCGTTACTGGTAAAGTTTTATATAATTCTGCTCCATTCCAATTCATTTTTGTTAATTTCAGAATATCATCTGCTACCACTTTTATTGGATCTGTTCCTTTAAATCTTCTAATAAGTAATGGAGTTGGAATACTTCTTTTGCCTTGATAATATTTTTATTTCCAAATTCTTGATGTTCTACTAAACCATGTGTCCATAAGAGAGCATTAAGGGTCGGGGTTCAACTTTTAACTTTTCGATAAAAGTCTATTTTCAATCTCTGATTTATACTCTTTTTGTTTTTATTGAAGTATTGTAACACAAATAGTCAAAAGCCGAATCTTGACCCTTATTATTACTTTGTTTTATTGTCTATATTCTATCATTTAAAAATAAAAACTTTTCTTGAATTGGTTGTTTTTTGGGAATATTATAATATCCTGAGTACTATATGTTGTGGACCAATGCAAAACCTTGACATTCTAACTCAATAATGTGTATAATACACACAAGTTATAAGGATATCTATGAATGCAAAAGAGATAATAAAAATCCTTAAAGAGAATGGATTTATCAAAAAGTCTCAAAAAGGATCTCATGAAAAATATATAAAAGATGATAAAACAGTCATAGTTCCAACTCATGGGAAAAAAGATGTACCGATAGGCACTATAAAGTCGATAGAAATACAAAGCGGTGTAAAATTAAGATGAGAAAGGGTATAGAGTATGCAGTATATAGCATTTATTTATAAAGAAGACGATAATTTTGTAGCAGTTGTTCCTGATTTGAATTATACTTCAAGTTTTGGAAGTAATTTTGAAGAGGCTTACCAAAATATAAAAGAGGCCGCCAAACTTTATGCTGAGGATTTAAAAAAATTACCAAAGCCAAGAGACTTAGAAACTCTTTTAAAAGAGAAAGAGAGTTTTATCCCAGACAATGCTATACCTCAAATATTGGAGATAAATGTTCAAAAATTAAAAAGAGTAAATGTGATGTTTAAAACTGATATCTTAGAAATTATGCAAGAAAGGGTAAATGAGTATAATGGCAATAGAAGTGCATATATTCAAGATTTGATAGAAAAGGATTTGGAGAATCACAAGATATCCATACATCATTAAAAGAGTAAAAAGCTTCTGAACTACTGTTTACCGTTTTTTGCTAAAATTACCCTCATGAAACAAAAACTATACTCTTGTATTCTGGCTTTTTTGCAATATACTCTTATGGGTCTATTGCTTTATCTCAATGCAAAACAGTTACAAGATGAAGTATCCTTTGGTATATTTTTTATAGGTCTTGTTATAGGAATTTATGCAGTTTTTAACAAGGGGTTAAACAATTTTCGTATAATTTCCGAGATAAAAGATGGTGCAAGACTTGTTACGCATGGGCTCTACTCATATATCAGGCATCCTATGTATTTTTCTGTTATTGTTATCTCATTCGCTCTTATCATCAAGAAAATCAACTCCACAAATTTATTTCTTTTTACATTAATTATTGCAATACTTTTTTTAAAGGCAAAAAGAGAAGAGAAACTCTGGAGTGAAAAAACACCAAACTATAAAGAGTATATAAAAAATACAAAGATGATGATACCTTTTTTACTTTAGAGATACCCTTTATGACTTCTTTAATATACCATTGGCTGCTCTTATGCCTGATGCCCAAGCCGCTGTGATGCCTCTGCTTGTTCCTGCACCGTCACCTATGATATAAAAACCCTCTTTTACTTGAAAATTATCATCTATAAATTTCGGCTTGTTCGCATAAGTTTTTATCTCAGGATAGTAGAGTATGGTAGAAGGGTGTAAAACTCCGGGGATGATAGTATCGAGCATTTTTAATGACTTCCATATATCTCTTAGGATTTTTGAAGGCATACTAAGAGAAAGATCAGCCGCTACCGCACTTTTTAAAGTCGGCTCAAAATCATACAAGTCACTGTTGAATGTCTCTTTTTTGCTTCTTGAGCCAAGCCTGAAGTCTCCTACTCTTTGCATGATAACAGAGCCTCCGCTTAGCTGCATTACCATTTGACCCAGTATCTTTCCAAACTGTTGTCCACTTACTACAGGTTCGGTAAGTCGTATTGTTTTAAGCATAGCAAAATTGATCAAATGATTTGGTTTGTTTTCACTTGAGAGTGAGTGTCCGTTAACAGAATAGTATCCGTCATATTTTTCTCTTACTATGTGAGCACATCCTGAATTGGTACAAAATGTTCTAACTTTGCCTGGAAAAAGTATCTTTGGGTCATAATAATCTTTGACTATAGGATAATGCTCCTCTTTTGTTTCTACGCGAATTCCTATGTCTACAATATTATCTACAAATTCAACACCCAATATACGCATTTGAGCTTGCAACCAGTCATAATCCGCTCTGCCCGGAGCCAAAACGATATCTTCAAACTCTATCTCTTTGTCACTTTTTAAAACTATCTTTTTTTCATCTTTTTTCAATGTTTCAACTTCAGTTTTTAAAGCAACTTCGACATCTTTATTTTTTAACTTCTCTATCAAGGAGTAAAT
>JALVWW010000014.1 GCA_027023175.1 Campylobacterales bacterium | reverse complement strand
TTCTAACGAAGTAGGATGCCTCATTCTATAATGCCCTTTGGGTGAGTTTTAAAGTGCACGATTGTTTCGTTGGTTTCACTTTAACATAGCTACGGCTATGCCAAAGCAAAACCGCCTTGCACTCATATACTTTAAAACTCACTGATGGTGCGATATAGGGTGTAAGGTTAGTTTAAAGGGAAGAAAAAGTGTTGAAGTATAAAATGCTTTTGATATTGGCAAGGATTTGGATAGTTTTTGGTTTGGCTATTATATTTTTAGGCTTTTTTCAGGCATACAGCGACGGAGGATGGAGTGAGCTGTGGCAAAAGATATCTACATTTGATCCGAGAAAACTTATAGGCTATGCGATACTTTTAGCTCCGGGATTTGTATTTCTTTGGTGGGCAAAAAAATATGAAAATTGAATGGGATAAGACAAAAGCAGCTGTATACAGAGCCAAAAGAAATATCCTAAAGCCCGTCAAAGATAAAAATATAGACCCTATTACACTCTCAAAACTTGTGGGGATAGAAACTCAAAAAGAGAAGCTTTTAGAAAATACAAAAAATTTTCTTTTGAACAAACCTGCCAACAATGCTCTTCTTTGGGGCTCAAGAGGTTCAGGAAAGTCCTCTTTGGTTAAAGCTGTATTCAACCACTTTAAAAACAACGGGCTTCGAATCATAGAGATAAGAAAAGAGGATTTGATAAATCTTTTGGAAATCATAGACGAGATAAGAGAGGAGAGATATAAATTTATCATATTTTGTGATGATTTGAGTTTTGGTGAAGAAGATGTGTCATACCGGGCACTAAAAAGTGTACTTGAAGGCTCCATAGAAGTAGCTCCAAAGAATGTCATAATCTATGCAACATCAAATAGAAGACATTTGGTGCCGGAATACTGGAAAGACAACTTCGGTACCGAAGTAACAAACGGGGAACTTCACTATAGTGACAGTGTAGAGGAAAAGATTTCACTCTCAGATAGATTTGGACTTTGGATATCGTTTTATCAGGGAAGTCAGGATAATTTTTTTGATATAGTGGATAGTTATTTTAAAGAGTATGATATAGACAAAGAGTTGCTTCACAATGAGGCAAAAAAATTTTTAGCATCAAAAGGAGGTAATAGAAGCGGTAGGTGCGCAAAACAGTTTTTTAACTACTTTGTAAATAAGATTGGATAAGCTTTCTTAAAGTTTTAGTATCGGCTTTTATGATACCTTTAAATTGAGATTTGTTGAAGGTTGATTGTCTTTTAGCTAACTGTGCTGTTTTGTTTGTTATTTTTGTTTGCAATTCTTGCAAGTTTAGATATCCGTCAAGATACTCCAAAGTCTCTTTGATGCCTATGGAATTCATAGCCTTTGGGGCTCTTGTGTATTTTTTCTCAAGGTAAAGCACTTCATCTATAAGACCTGTTTGAATCATTTTGTTAGTTCTTAAATCTATTTTATTTTTTAATTTGCTCCTGTTTATTTCTATCTCGTAAATTTTCAAATCTTTTATAAGAGGTGATTTATTTGAAGAGTTAAAATAGTCTGTAAGAGGCTTGTCGGTAGCAAAAAATATTTCAAGCCACTTTTCTATACGGTATTTGTCTTTTGAAGAAATTTTATCTGCATAAACGGGGTCATATTTTTTAATCATTTCATATCCATCTTTAATGGAAATGTATTTTATCTTTTTTTTTATCTCTTCTGAAATATTTGGCTTTGGATTCAGCCCTTCCACTAATGACTTTAAATAAAAACTTGTTCCGCCTACAATGATAAGATTTTTTTTATTTTTCAAAGCCTCTTCTTTTGCGAGTTTATATATCTCAAAAAATAGTGCACTGCTAAAGTGCTCATTTACATATATTTCATCGATACCAAAATGTGGTATATCACTTCTCTCCTCTTTTGTAGGTTTGGCTGAAGCAATATTAATCTCTTTATATACGCTTAGACTGTCAAGCGAAAGCACAATGCCATTACAAGTTTTAGCCAATTCTAAAGACAAGGTAGTTTTGCCGGATGCTGTAGGACCAAGTATCGCCACCTCTTTCATGGAACTTCACTCCCTAATAACAAATTTATCAAAGTTATTGTATCATTTACTTATGAAGAAGATACTGAATGATTTTAATGAATTGGTGATGTTCAAGCACTCTATATTCTCTTTGCCGTTTATTTTTACCGCTATGGTTGTGGCGGCAGATGGATGGTTTGGATGGCGACTCTTTTTTCTTGGGCTTTTAGCTGCATTAAGTGCTAGAAATTTTGCTATGGGGTTTAACAGATACCTTGATAGAGACATAGATGCCAAAAATCCAAGAACTGCATCAAGGCCAAGTGTGGATGGCAGGATAAGCTCACAAAAACAACTACTGTTTGTTGGTATAAATGCTATTGTTTTTATAGTGGTGGCATACTTTGTTAACTCTTTGGCTTTTTGGCTAAGTTTTCCCATTCTTCTAGTTTTGGGAGGATATTCATTTTTTAAGAGATTTTCTCCGTTTGCCCATGTGGTTTTAGGCTTGTCTTTGGGGCTTGCCCCGATCGCCGGTGTTGTGGCGGTGGAGGCAGATATTCCGCTTTGGTCACTTTTACTCTCTTGTGGAGTTATATTTTGGGTTGCCGGATTTGACTTGCTTTACTCCTTGCAGGATATTGAGTTTGACAAAAAAGAGGGTTTGCATTCTATTCCTTCTGTTTATGGTGTAAAATGTACCTTGTTTATATCCAAGTTGTTTCATGCTTTGACTGTTCTTTTTTGGTTCTTTTTTGTTTTGGCCTATGGTGGTAGTTTTTTTGCATATTTTGCCGTTTTAGTTGCAGCTGTGATGCTTTATAGCGAACACAGGATAGTTCAAAAAGATTTTGATAAAATCGATAAAGCATTTTTTACTGTAAATGGATATCTGGGTATTGTTTTTTTTGGACTTATAGTTTTGGATATTTGGACAAAGTAGTGATATGAATGATATAAGAGTAGTTAATGCACCTTTGGTTATAGAGTATGAAGAGTGCCAAAAAAGATATGATGAGTTTAAAAAAGAGTATGATAGCTTAAGTGAATATGAAGAAGATAGTATCGGTCAGTGGCTAAAACTTGCAAAAGCAAAGGGTGACACTAGAGACAGTGATGAAGTTCTTTTGACTTTGATGGTGGAGCTTCACAGAAAGGTGGATGAACTGACCGCACTTGTAAAAAATGAAGAAAGAGAGTTTATCAAGCTAAAAAATATCCAGAGAATTGAAGGCATAGGATATGAGCATTTTAAACTTGAAAAAGATATTTTATCTCAAGGTATAGAGTATTATGCAAGGATAGCGATGCCTGTTTTTCCCAAGAGAGAGATACCCCTGTTTTTTAAAGCTGTGAGCAAAAATACAGCTGAGATAACATTGATGCATGAAAAAGATATAAAAGATTGGAGTGCCTATGTGGTGGCGAGGGAGAGAGTGATGATAAGAGAGCTTAAAAAGAGGAATAAAAGTGTATGATTATCTGATATATGGTGCAGCGGGATTTGTATTTTTTGTACTGCTGATATATATACAAATAAAAGACAGTGAAACAAGCAAAAAGTTTTTTTTATATGAAAAGGCCATAGAAGATTTAAACAAAAAGATATATGACCTGGAAAAAGAGCTCAAACAAAAAGAGTATGCAATTAGTAAACAGGAGATAAAAGAGTATATAGATGAAAATATTGAAGAGAGTTTACAAAAAATAACACAGTTTGTTATATCATTTAAAAATGAACAGGAAAAGTATCTATCAGAGGTTAGGGACAATATGGAAGAAAAACTATCTCTCATAGATGACAAGATAAAAAACTTTTCTATAATGCCCGAGAGTTATAGCTCAAATGAAAAAAAGATAGTAAACCTTTACAACAAAGGCTTGAGTGTCAGTGAAATTGCAAGAAATCTTCGCATAGGTATCGGTGAAGTAGAGTTGGTTTTAAAGATTGAAGGTATTAAATAATATTATAAAAGATGTTCATCCTTCATGGAGGAATATCTTGAAAGATGCTCTTCGCGCACTTGATAAAGAGTATTTAAATTTTTTAATAAATGACAAAACTTTTTTCCCTGATATTTATAATTTTCTAAACCCATTTAAAACCCTGTCTTTACAAGAAGTAAAATATATACTTTTTGGACAAGACCCCTATCCAAGAAAAGAGAGTGCCATAGGATATGCTTTTATAGACGCGAGAGTAAAAGAGGTATTCACTTCAAAAGGTTTTTCAACAGAGGTAAATAGGGCAACCAGTCTAAGAAATTTTATAAAAATGCTTCTTTTGTGTGAAGGCTTGTTGAGTGCAGATGACTTGTCTCAAAATGCCATCGCAACAATAGATAGCAGAAATCTTTGTAGTAATACCCTGGAATTAAAAGACAATTTTGAAAAAAATGGAATTTTGCTTTTAAACATGGCTCTAATTTTTACCAAGAAAGAGGAAAGCAAATATCACCTCAGAGCCTGGAGAACATTTGTGGAGAGTTTACTATGCAGTATAAAAGAGTATGATATCAAGCTTATTCTCTTTGGAAATGCGGCAAAAGACATAGAAAAACTAGAGTGCTCCAATATGTTTGAAAAACTTTTCTTTGTGCATCCTTATAATGTAAGTTTTATAAAAGATAAAGAGGTTCACAGACTTTTTAAATCCATGAACCTTATAAAAAAGTAACCTTACTCTTCTCTGGATAATTTATCAAGTATTTCAAATAGTTTGTTACTGTTTTCTTCCATTTTTACAAAATTTTCATAAAGTGTATCTTTTAACTCTTCTTTGAGTCCTCTCTCTTTGATAAGTTCAACATTTGCTATGGCATACTGGTG
The DNA here is from genome assembly GCA_027023175.1 of Campylobacterales bacterium. Lineage (GTDB taxonomy): Bacteria > Campylobacterota > Campylobacteria > Campylobacterales > JALSKU01 > JALSKU01. The sequence goes on along the minus strand of JALVWW010000014.1, from coordinate 15,608 downwards.
AACTGCTCTATGAGGTGCTTCAATGGCTTTGTAAACAGGTATTTTTCCATATATCTCTTTTCCTTCACCGTTATACCATTGTCCAAAACGACATTGGTTTTCATCTATAAAGTTGTTATCATTCGGATTTTCATTGATAACAGAAGAGTAAATATTTGTTTTATAAATTATATGGTCAACTTTTACAAGAGTTGTAAAGCTTCTATCGGCTATCAAATTGGCTGACTTTGCTGTAGTATTTGCATTTTCATTGAAGTCTAAAAGGGTATTTTTAAATTCATTGACTGTTTCACCGGAAGTTGTGGCTATCTCATTTATCTCTGTCGCATTTGCCTGGATATCATTAGTCTCTTGCTGTAAAGTTTGGATGGTTATGGCTATCTCACTTGTTGCTTTTTGGGTTCTCTCGGCTAATTTTCTGACCTCATCGGCAACGACTGCAAAACCTCTACCGTGCTCTCCTGCTCTGGCAGCTTCTATGGCGGCATTGAGAGCAAGAAGATTTGTCTGGTCTGCTATATCTTTGATAAGATTGACTACAGAGCTTATCTCACTGCTTCTTTCACTAAGTGAGCTAATCGCCTCGGTTATACCTACTATAAGTTCTATCAGAGTATTTAACTTATCTGAGAGTTGATTTGTTGTCTCCAGGCTACTGTTTGATTTTTCAGCAGTTTGAGAAGTGATATCTTGGATACTTTTCACTTCATCCCTCAATGCAGTAATATCATTTTGTATGATATGTAAAGACTTTATCATGCCACCGTTTAATTTACCAAAACTAGCACCTAATTTACCTCTAAATTTCTCTTTATTTCCGATGATAATACCCTCAACACCCTTTTCAAGACTGTTGGCAGAGTAGTGAAACAATCCTTTTAAGCCCTGAGGATATATTTTTCTCCAGGTTTCCCCTTCGCTAGCTGTACTTACAGCAGTATTGACATCTCTCATGTAAGCTTCCACTTGGTCGAGCAAGTCGTTAACTCCCCATGCGATTTGGCTTAACGGGTCATTCATGTCTATACCGGTAATTCTTGGTTCTAGATTACCGTTTGCAGCTTCAGTTATAACTTTTTGTATTTTGTCTTTTAGATTACCATTTTTACTACTTCTGGAGGAGTTGAAAAAGCCGGCAAATACTCCTGCAAAAGCCAGACTGCTTTGTGCGTCTTTGAATATGTAATGAAGTATCCCCAATATGATAAGCCCAAAAACTATCTCGTACTTTTTATCCCTGTAGTGATGTAACAAACTCATCGTAGCTTACTCCTTTTTCTTTTAGCAAATTGTTTAAATACTTTTGTGATGCATCCATGCCGCCTCTTGATTCTTCTTGTAAAAGTTTTGCATACAGATCCTCAACTGTGGGCAGAGCTTGTTCATTGACTTTTCTTCTAACGGAATAGTACCCTATGATATTGCCTTTATCATCTGTTGAAGCGGTTACATTGGCATAAACCCAGTAATATCCGCCGTTTTTTGTTTTATTTTTAACATAAGCAAATATCTCTTTGTTGTTTTGGATTCTTTCCCAAAGTAGTTTAAAAATTATACGTGGCATATCAGAATGTCTTACAATATTGTGAGGTTTTCCAAGAAGCTCACTTTCGCTATATCCGGCTACTTTCATAAAAAGTTGATTGCAGTAAGTTATGCGGCCTTTTATATCGGTTTTTGATACAAGGAAATCATTGTTGCCGAGGTCTGTACGATTTGCATTTAATGTACTCATAGGCTCTCTCCTTTTAAAATTTTATGATTATAGCAATTTTTAAATAAATAAAATATAAACTTGTGTTATACTATAATATAAAAAAATAATTAGGACAAAATTATGTTGATAGATGGATATGGAAGAAGGATAAATTATATCAGGGTTTCAGTAACAGAAAGATGTAACTTCAGATGTCAGTATTGCATGCCTGAAAAGCCTTTTTCCTGGGTGCCCAAAGAGAATCTTTTAAGTTTTGAAGAGTTATTTTTGTTTTTAAAAGTAGGTATCGATGAAGGGGTTGACAAGATACGAATAACAGGAGGAGAGCCACTTTTAAGAGCTGACTTGGATAAATTTATAAAAATGATAAATGATTACAAAGAGGGGCTTGATATAGCAATAACGACAAATGGTTACCTTTTGAAAGAAACGGCAAAAAGATTAAAAGATGCAGGACTTAAAAGGTTAAATATTTCTTTAGATAGCTTGAAGCCTGAAGTGGCTTATAAAATAGCACAAAAAGATGTCTTGAAAAATGTACTTGAGGGTATAGATGAGGCTTTGAAGGTAGGTCTGAAGATAAAGATAAATAGTGTTCCTTTGAAAGGTATTAATGATGACGAGATAGTTGATTTGCTTGAATACTCAAAAAAAAGAGGTATGCAGATAAGATATATAGAATATATGGAAAATATTCATGCAAATCAAGATATCAAAGGACTTTACGGAAAAGAGATCGTAGATAAAATAAGAGAAAAATATAAAGTTAAAAAAGCTGGAAGAGAGGGTAGCTCCCCTGCATTTATGTATGAACTTGAAGATGGTTACAGGTTTGGTATTATAGATCCTCATAAGCATGACTTTTGTGAGAGTTGTAACCGCATAAGACTTACAGCTGAAGGACATATTATCCCTTGTCTTTATTTTGATGAAGCTATGAGTATAGCAGAAGCTGTCAAAAAAGGAGATGTAGAGGCTGCATCAGAAGTTTTAAGAGAAGTATTAAAAAATAAACCTGAAAAAAACAGATGGGATGAAAATCCACCTGGAGATGAAATATCTGCTAGAGCATTTTATCAAACAGGTGGATAAATTTTGGTGGAAATTATTCCACCAAAGTAAAATCAATCAATTGGTCGAGGTGTCTTATCAGTACTTTCAGGTAGTTGAGGGTAGGTAATGATAGGTTTTCTTCCTTTGAGTGCCTTTAAGAAAGTAACTATTTTTTGAGCATCTTTATCACTTATTTTGATACCAAGTTCAACACTACCCATTTCTTTAACTGCTTCTTTTAGTGACCAAATTTGACCATTATGAAAATATGGTGCAGTTTCAGTTATATTTCTAAGCGTAGGAACTTTTACCATTTTATTTTTATTTATTTTAAGAAAATCACCAACGCTTCTAAATTTATACTTGCCGGCAACTTCAAATGGAGCCATAGTTCCACCTAAAGCTATACCGTTATGGCAACTTGCACACCCTTTGTTTAAAAATAGTTTAAAACCCTCTTTCTCTTTTTTACTTAAAGCAGTATCATCTCCATTTAGATAATCATCATATCTTGAAGGCGTTACAAGTATCTTTTCAAACAGAGCAATAGTCGCGGTAATATTTTTAAAATCGATCTTTACATTTTTCCCATAAGCTTTTTTAAACTCTTCTACATACTCGGGGATAGAATTTATTTTTTTGGCTATAATTTTTGGATCCCCTGCCATTTCAGGACTTGCAAGTGCAGGACCTTGTGCTTGATGAGGTAGATCCGGGCTTCTGCCATCCCAAAATTGTGCCTTAAAAAAAACTGCATTATAAACTGTAGGTGAGTTTAGATGATGAGGATTTGCTGTCCATTTATTTCCAATGGCTGCAGGTATCCCATCCACTCCACCTAGACCTAAATTGTGGCATGTGTTACAGCTTATAAGTCCACTTTTTGATATTCTGGGATCAAAATACAACTTCTTTCCTAGCTCTATTTTTCTATCTGTTAGGGGATTTTTAGGATCATCTATAAGCTTTAAAAGCTCAAGTTTACTTTGAGGAATGGGTTTTAATCCCGCATTTTGAGCATTTTGCAGTAAACTATTGCCTGCAAATAAAAAACTGCTACCTACTAGACTCACAAAAGTCAACCTAAAAAAATTCATAACAACTCCTTTTAATAAAATTATAAAAAAAATTATATACTTTTATAACTTAGATAATAATAAATATTAGTTAGAAATAAATATTTAAATTAAATAAATCATATAAAGTTGTTTTTTTCAATAAAAAATATATGAATTATAATACATATATTGGTAAAAATAAAATATTATGATAAAATATTCAAAATGAAGTAAGGAGGAATTTGTTATGAGAAAGTTGATGTTTGCAGTATCTGTAGCGGCTTTACTTCTAATTGGGTGTAGCAGTAATTCCAAAAAAAATGAAGAACAAACTGCGCAAGAAAAAGAAAGCATAAAGCAAGAAAAAGTTATAAATGTTGAGCCAAAACCTACAATCAAACCAAAAGAAGAAGAGAAAAGTTTGAGTGATAAGACCAAAGAGATGGCTGCATCTGCGACTGAAGTAGTTAAAAAAAGTGCTAAGGATGCCACAAAGAAGATTGGGGAGCTAGCTTCTCAGGCAAAAGATAGCGAACTTGTACAAAAAGCGCTAAAGCAAGCCCATAAGAGTATAAAAGTACTCTCCAATTTAGCTCCCACAAGCGGAACAGTCACACAAAATACTAAAGGCAGTGCAAATGCTAACGAGTTATTTTCCAAGTGTGCAGGATGTCATGGAAACAAAGCTCAAAATAAAGCCTTGGGCGTTTCAAAAGTAATAGCAGGATGGGATGCCAAAAAGATTGAAAATGCTCTACAAGGTTATAAAGACGGAACTTATGGTGGATCTATGAAGAGTATTATGAAAACACAAGTTAATTCATTGAGTGATGATGATTTAAAATCTTTAGCTAAATATATATCTAAATTATAGTTGGACTTTACCATTGAAAAGATTTATATTAATCATATATTTTGTAGGAATTACTTCACGGGCAATAACTTCGCAGGAGGCTTATTTAAAAGCAGAAAGTTATGAAAAGCAAGGAAATATAAAAAAAGCTCTTTTTTGGTACAAAAAGTCTGCTACTATTCGACTCAAAAAGATAAAACAAATTAGAGTTTTAGAAAAAAGTGAATTGATCAAAAAGAAAAAAAAGAAAGGACTTTTGCTTCCTTTTGAGCCTTATAAAACAAACTATATTCTTTTGGGTACATATGATAGTGTAAAACATAGCGATAGAAAACAGTTTGAAACAAAGTTTCAAATATCTATAAAGAAGAAACTTTTTTCAAATTTGTTTGGATTTGAAAACCAATTATATTTTGGCTATACACAAAAATCTTTTTGGCAAACGGCTGAAAAATCATCTCCTTTTAGGGAAACGAATTATGCTCCAGAACTTTTTTTAAATATTCCAAATAGTAAAAAAAATAGTACATTAAAAAGCTATAAAGTAGGATTGTTGCATGAATCAAATGGTAGAGATGGAATATATTCAAGGTCTTGGAATAGAGTCTATATTCAAGCAATATTTAAATATAAAAATATTTCTATATTACCTAGAGCTTGGTATAGGATTCCAGAAAGAGATAAAACATCTCCACTAGATGCAAATGGCGATGACAATCCTGATATTTGGAATTATCTGGGATATGGTGATTTAAAGATAGTTTTACCTTACAAAAAGAATATGTTTTCTTTAACTTTAAGAGATAATTTGAGGACAAGCAACAACAAGGGATCTTTATTGTTTGATTGGAGTTTTCCGGTAACAAAAAGCAATATATACCTTTATCTTCAGGTGTTTAGCGGCTATGGTGAGAGTTTAATAGATTATAACATAAGAAATAACAAGATAGGTATAGGCTTTGCTATATCGAGATAAAGTGTTATGACATTTTATAACAGTAAGAGATTTTCTTTGCAGAGGGTTTTCCAACTGTTTTTACCTTTTGCTTTTATACAATTTTTAAAAGCACTTTTTGCGGCTGATTTATTATTTAATTTGATAGATATTGCTCCTATTTCGTAATACACTCTTGATAATATCATAGGGGAATTTTTTCTTTTGGATAATTTTTCTAAAATATCTATGGCTTCTTTATCTTTGTTAAGGCGTTTAAGAGATGCTATATATTCAAACTCTATTTGTGGTGAAAATGGATAGCTTTTGTATTTTTCTTGAAGATTTAGTATCTTTTTGGCATATTTTGCGACCAACAGATCATCTGCTCTTTGTTTTGCAAGATCGACAACTTTTTTGTAAATTTCTATATTTTTGAAATTTTCACTAAAATTCTTATCAATTTTTTGAACAACTTGCATGGCCAAATCATATTTTTTCAAACCCCATAGAGCAAAAAATTTATAATAAAGAGCTTTGTAGGTAAAATTATCTATTTTAAAAGCTTTTGAAAGAGTGATAATATCTCCAGCAATCAAACTTAGCTTTTTATAAGAGTGTATTTGAAGTAAAGATTTTGCTTCTACATCTAGCCAGGCAAGCTTCTCTTTTATGTTTAAATTTTTACCTTTTATAATTTTTTCACTTAAACTTATAGCTTTTTTATAGTTATAAGTTTGAATATAACAGTTTGCTAACTCTTTTTGATGAGAAGTGATAGTGAGATTGTAATCATTGACATATCCTATTGCCTCGGTACACTCCTTTTTTTTCAATAAATCAGTTGCCAACAAAAGTGTTATCTCTTTTTTTAGTTTGCCGACCATTTTTTTATTTTTAAAATTTGTTTCCAAGTTATTTAAAATATTCAAGGCTTCTTTGTATTTTTTTTCTTTCATCAGAGCTTTTGCTTTGAGTATAGTGGCTTTTTCATATATTGAACCAGTTTTATAGCGGTTGATGAGTTTGTCATAATATTTTATAAGTTTTGTGGTATTGCTTTCATTTATATTAAAAAACATTCCATCAAGACTCTTTTTGACTTCATCAACATAATTGCCGTATTTATACAAAGAGAGATATTTTTTGTAGTAAAATGATGCTTTTTTGTACTGTTTGTTTTTGGCGTAAATGTCACCCAAGCTTTTTAAAACCAACTCTTTCAAATCAGGCTCTCTTTTAAGTTTGGGCAGAAGTTTTTCAAGAATTTGTACAGCAATATCGTTGATACCGTTTGTACTTAAGCTTATAGCCAGGTCATAAGCTTTTTGGTGGTTGTTCAAAAGAAAATCAGCATTGGCACTGACAATCTTTTCAAAATAAGCTTTGGCTTTTTTGTACTGCTTTGTTTTTATATAGATATCTGCTAGTTTTTTTGCTGCTATTGAAGCTACATCGATATCTTTTGTAGAGTAGAGTACATCTTTGTACAGTTTTATTGCTTTTTGTTTTTGATTTTTTGCATAAAGAGTATCAGCAAAGGCTATAATGCCCAGTTTTGTATATTTGTTTTTGGGATGTTCGGTGATAAGAATGTCAAAAAAGTATTTTGCATCACTCTCTTGTCCCAGGCTTTGGTAGGATGAGGCAATATAAAATAAAACTTCGGGAATGTTTTGATTGGATGGGAATTTTTTGATCCATTTTTTGCCAAGTTTTATTATCTCGTCATAACTCAAATCCTGTGCATTTGGACTCTCTTTCTTGGTTTGAAGTGTTTTGTAGATAGCCCTTATATAATAGAGCATAAAATCATTTACAAATATAGAGTTCGGATAATTTTTCAATGCTTTTTTAGCTTCAAGGATTACAAAACCGTATCTTTTTCTATCGTAATCACTTTTAATGGAAAGATAGTCATTTATATCCTTGCTATCATTTAAGTAGCTCACAGGTACACCGCTTAGGTCAAGTGCGCCGACACTCGGAGTTAACTCTTTTAAAAAATCTATGGGAAAATTGATACCGCTTGAGTCTTTATTGCTTTTTAAAAAAAGTCTATCTTTGTAAAACAGAAATATCCAATGTTTGGCATATTTGACACTTTCATCCGCGATAGTTTTTCTTTTGTAAAGAGGAGTGTTAATGCTGTAAACTTTTACATTTTCTTTTGGTTTTATCATTATAAGTGTAAATTTGTTTTGATTTTTTACATAAAGTTCAAGAGATTTTGTTTTTTTTGGTGAAATATCTACTTCATTTTTTCCTTTTATTTTACAAATATATTCATTCTGGTCGATACTGATACTCTTTTTTTTACAGTTAAAAGGTTCTTTGTCGGTTATATGCAATATATAGATGAAAGATTTGTTTTCTTTTGTGCTGTTTAATTTGATAGTTAAAGCACTGCTGTATTCACTAAAAAACAGAAGAAAAATAGATAGAAATATTCGTTTTTTCATAAAGATTATTATATCATAACTTTGTCTGTGGTAAAAATCCACAGACAAAGTGATTTATATCAAAATCCGCTGGCTACCACATATGAGCTAATCATCTCCAAAAACGGCTCAATGGTAAATATGGCCAGTATCGTAACTGCAGCGGAAAATCCCACTATGGTTTTCAAAGCTGTTGAAGCATTTTTCATATAGGCTACATTTGCTTTTGAGTCGGGCTCTTTTAAGAACATAAATACAACCAGTTTCAAGTAATAATATGCCGCTATCGCACTATTTAAAACCATCAATACGGCAAGAAATGTATTGCCACTGTTTATAATGGCACCTAAAAGATATAGTTTTCCCCAAAACAGAGCAAATGGAGGAACACCTGCAAGTGAAAGCATAAATATAGCCATTATGGTTGCAGCTATCGGCTTTATAGTGACCATTCCGGCAAATTTTTGATACGGATGGTCATATCTTGCACTAAATTCACTTCTTTTATACCTGCTTATCCAAAGCATTGCAAAAGCTCCGAGGTTGGTAAAAGTGAACATTATCCAATATAAAAATAGAGCATTGTGAGCAGCTGTTGTGTCCACCAAAACAGCAGTCATAACAAAGCCCGCATGACTTATAGAGCTGTAAGCCAACATTCTTTTTACACTGTCTTGAACAAGTGCCATGATATTGGCAAAAGTCATAGTTACAATAATAATAACATAAAGTACATTGTACACCCACTCATTTCCTACTGTTATAAAGATGTCAAAAAATCTCAAAGCCACTATAAGACCGGCAATTTTTGGAACTATAGATATATATCCGGCGGTTGCCGCACTAGCTCCCTCATAAACATCAGGCACCCATGTATGAAACGGGATAAAAGAGAGTTTAAAACCAAGAGCCGCAAACATAAATGCAACTGCTCCAAGAAGACCCAATTGTGTAGCAAAACTACCGGTGGCAACAACTTTTGCGATATTATGCAACTCTACACTACCCGTTACGGCATATAAAAGCATAGCTGAAAACACAAAAAATCCTGCCGCCAAAGCTCCCATGGTAAAGTATTTGATGGCTGCTTCAAATGATTTTTCCAAATTATGTAAAGCAATGATGGTATAAAGCGAGAGACTCGCAGTCTCCAATCCTATAAAGATAAGCATAAGATTGTCAGTTGCAACCATAAATTGAAATCCTGCAGTCATAAATAAAAAGAGAGCAAAAAATTCTGGATGTGAATACTCATGAAATCTTTTTGATGTAAGTGCCAAAGGGATAAAAAGCATAGAAGCAACAAGGATTATGATTTGACCCAAGGTTGCTATGCCGTCTGAAAGTATCATTCCAAACATTCCTCTACTTGGACCACTGTATCCTAGCACCACACCAAGGTCAATTACAAGCACCAAAATACTAAGCATTACATAAAGACTTTTTGATAAGTTTTTATTGATGAGGTCTATGCAAAGTATTCCCAGACCTCCCAATATAACAATAATCATTGGCATAAGAGTACTAAGATGAAGCGAAGACAGGCTTATAGAAATTGTATGTAACATTATTTTGCCTCCTTATCTTTTTTGACTACAAGGAGTCTTTCCTTGGCATCGGTGGTTTGAGCTTTAAGCTGCATTAGATGGAGCATTTTTTTAACACTTGTGTCAATGGGCGTTAAAATAGGCTTTGGATAAACACCAAGCCAGATAACAACAAGTACCAAAGGTACAAGTGCCATAAGCTCTTTTGAGTTTAAATCTTTTAGTTTGCTGTTTTCTTCACTTTTTGATTTGCCGAAAAATGATTCTCTAAAAAGGTTAAGCATATAAATTGCACCAAGTATGATACCCGTACCTCCAAGGGCTGTCATAACAGGAGAAACTTTATAAAATCCTACCAAAGATAGAAATTCTCCCACAAATCCCATAGTCAAAGGAAGTCCGACTGAAGACATCAGTATGATTCCAAAAATTGTAGCATATTTTGGCATAACTGAAGCAAGTCCGCCAAATTCACTCATAAGTTTTGTATGTCTTCTATCATATATGACACCAACGAGCATAAACAAAGCTCCACTGACCACTCCATGGCTGAGCATAAAAAATACCGAACCAGTAATACCTTCGGCATTTAGTGCAAAAGTACCTAAAACTATGACGCCCATATGTGATATGGAACTGTATGCTATGACTTGTTTCATATCTTTTTGTGCAAAAGCTACCATTGCAGTATAAATTATCATAATGATAGCCAATGTTGCTATAAAAGGTGTAAAATAGACTGATGCATCAGGAAAGAGCGGCAAAGAAAATCTTACAAAACCGTAAGTCCCCATCTTTAGTAAAACTGCCGCCAGTATAATCGAACCGATTGTCGGTGCTTGGCCGTGAGCATAAGGAAGCCATGTGTGAAACGGAAACATCGGAACTTTTATGGCAAATCCTATAAAAAATGCAATAAAAAGTAAAATTTGCAAATGAACCGGAATAACCAAAAGTTGCCAGTCTGTGATGGAGAATGTCCAAATGCCGGTAACCGAGTGGAAGTAGTTTGCAAGGTACAATATGCCGATAAGCATGATAAGCGATCCTGCAAATGTATATAAGAAAAATTTAACTGCTGCATAAATTCTTAGCTTGCCTCCCCATGCACCAATGATGTAAAGCATCGGAACAAGAGATAATTCCCAAAAAAGATAGAAAACTATCACATCAAGCGCACTAAATACTCCAACCATTGTCATTTCTAAAACAAGTATGGTTACAACAAGGTTTTTTATATCTTTTTGAATGTTTAGAGCTATCAAAGATATCATTGTCATAAAAGTACTTAAGATGATTAAAAAGAGTGATATGCCATCTATTCCTATATGATAATTTATACCATAAGTACTAATTAACGGAAAATACTCTACAAACTGAAAATTATTTCCGTTTGGATTATAGTTAAACCATAAAGCAAGAGAGAGTAAAAATTCGACAGTTGCTATGGAAATACCGTAAGCCTTGATACTGTCTTTACTTACGATAAAGCCCAAAACCCCTGCAAATAGAGGAAAAAATATAATTAATGATAATAAATGATCCATCAACCGCTCCTTTATTTAGCCGGATAAAATATAACTGCCAAAAGTAGCAACACCAATAAACCAAAGACCATAAGTCTTAGCATATTCGAGAGGTTGCCGCTTTGCATTGCTCTTGCTTTATCTCCACTCTTATAAAGCACTCTGGCGATAGCATCGACTGTCATATCTACTATCGCAACATCAATTTTTTGCCATAAAAATGCTGAAATTGCCATATATGGTTTTACTATGCATTTATCATAAAAATCAGGAATATAATACTGGTTTGCAAGCAGTTTGTACACAGGGTATTCTTCTACCTCTTTGCTGAAGCCTCCTGTGCTATACTTATATACAGCATATAAAATACCACTTATCGCGATACCCAAAGTTATCACTATAAGCACATAACTCATAAAGTGTGGCTCTATTTCAGGCTCAAACTTTGGTAAAAACTCTGTGACAAAGTGAAAAAATTTATGTTCGCTAAAGCCTCCAAATGTTGCAAATAGTGCCAAGGGCGCCATTGCCCATAGCATCAATGCGCTTGCTTCATGAGGATGAAAACCGTATCTTTTGTATTTTTCTTCCCCGAAAAATACAAGCATCACAAGTCTGAAGCTGTAAAATGCAGTCATACCCGCACCTATCCAAAGCATTGCCCAAAGTATATAAGCATGCTCGCTAAAAGCAGCTTCTAAGATTTTATCTTTACTAAAAAATCCGGCAAACGGATAAATACCTGCAAGAGCCAGTGAAGCTATAGTCATAATGATCATTGTCCACTTCATTTTATCACCCAGTCCTCCCATTTTTTTGATATTTAGTTCATCATCCATGGCATGCATAACATTTCCTGCTCCCAAAAAGAGAACAGATTTGAAAAATGCGTGTGTCATTAAGTGAAAAAGTGCTATCCAGTATGCCCCAAGTCCCCCGGCAACAAACATATATCCTAACTGCGAGAGAGTAGAGTAGGCAATGATCTTTTTTAAGTCATTATGAACTAGTGCCATAGAAGCGGCAAAAACTGCCACAAAAGCTCCAAGACTTGCTATAAAAAGTCCTACATCAGGGATCATAGAAAAGACTTGGTTGGCTCTAATGACTAAAAATACACCGGCTGTTACCATTGTAGCAGCATGAATAAGAGCTGAAACCGGAGTAGGACCCTCCATTGCATCAGCCAGCCAGGTATGGAAAGGAAACTGTGCTGATTTGCCCATAGCACCGATAAATAAAAAGATACCGATAAGTGTAACGGTCGGCAGACTTAGTGAACTAACTTTTGCAAAAACCACACTGTACTCCAAACTTCCTGTGTTCCAGTATATCAAAAAGATACCGATAAGCATACCAAGGTCTGCTACTCTGTTCATTATAAAAGCTTCATTGGCCGCCCATGACGCACTGTCTTTGTGATACCAAAATCCTATAAGAAGCCATGAACAAAGTCCGACACCTTCCCATCCTATAAATAGACCCAAAAAGTTATCACTCATAACAAGTATAAGCATAGAAAAAACAAATAGAGAAAGATATACGAAAAATCTATTAAATGACTTATCGTGGTCCATATAACCGATAGAGTAGATATGAATCATAGCAGAAACAAATGTAACAGTTACCATCATAATAACTGAAACCTGGTCAACTACAAAGCCAAAAGGTACATTTAATCCGCCGGCACTTATCCAGTCCATAAGCCTAACATGATAAGTATGTTCTGCATCTACATTCATCAAGAGATAAATAGCACTGAAAGCTGATACCAAAAGCATAAAAGATGCAAAGATGCCAGTTATTAGTTTTTTCTCTTTTTCTCCAAAAAGTGCTGCAAAAAGTGAGCCTACAAGAGGAGCAAACAGCGTAATGTAAATATATTTTTCCATATCTAACCCCTCATGCTTTGCATACTGTCAAGGTCAATGGTTGATTTTCTTTTATACCAAAGAACCAACAGTCCAAGTCCGACGGCAACTTCACTAGCCGCAACCGCAATGATAAAAAAGGCAAACATTTGCCCGGTCATATCATGAAATTCTCTTGAAATGGCGGCAAATCCTATGTTGACTGCATTTAAGAGGATCTCTGTAGAGAAAAAAAGCATCAGTAAATTTTTTCTTCTTACAATTCCTATCAATCCTATAGCAAACAAAATAGAGCTGATTGCTAAATAGTGTGTTAAGGTTATCATTTTGCCACCCCCTCTTCAAATTCGCCCTTAGCTTCAAAATCACTTTTTATACTTAAACTTATATCCATTTTTTTACTGACCAAAACAATGCCGGCTACCATTGCAACCAAAAGCATAACAGCGGTCAATTCAAACGGTACTAGATATTTTGTAAAGAGTACATATCCTACCATTTTGGAATTGCCTACTCCTTCTATCATAGGTGTTGATACGATGATATTTTTAGAAATTATAGGAGACGAGACTATAACTACCAAAAGCACGGCAATAGCAACTGAAAATGAGTATATCATTCTTTTGGCCTTGACTGTCTCTTTTACATCTTTGGTTGTATCTATAAAAATCATACCAAATGCATATACCGCCATTACCGCACCGCTATATACTATGATCTGTACTACCCCCAAAAAGTCAGCATCCAATAAAAAGAAAAATCCAGATATAAATATCATTCCTCCGGCAAGTGCCGTCATAGAGTATAGGGCATTTTTGCTAAATACTACTATGCAAAACAGTGTTATTGTTAAAAACGAAAATAGATAAAATGCTATTATTTCATACATGTTGCATCCTTAATAAGCCAATGGTGTTTTTTTGATAAATTTATCAGCATCTTTACTAGGTGCACCAAATCCCGGAAACTCTCTTTGTTTTCCAGCTTTAAATATCTCTAACGGGGTCAATAGATCCTCCTTTTGTGCAAACTCTGCCCTTTGTTCGCTTGCTATTTCATAATCTTGACCATGGACTATGGCAAGTTCAGGGCAAACTTCGGCACAATATCCGCAATAGATACATCTGCCGAAATTTATAGTATAGTCAAGCACCTCTTTTCTACTGTTTTTATCAATTTTAGTATCTATTCTTATGCAGTTTGCTATACATATTTTTTCACAAAGTCCACACCCTATACATCTGTTTTCTCCACTTTCAAGCAGTCTTTGAAGTCTATGAACTGCTCTATATCTTGGAGAGATAGGAAGTTTTTCCAATGGATACTTTACTGTATGGATATTGAACTTTATCATCTCTCTTAAAACTATCCAAAGTCCCACAAAAAGCTCACCCTTGAAAGTTCTTCTTGCTACTTGTTTGAACTTATCCCAGGGTTTATGGGCAGGTACTTCAATATCAAGGTACTTATAACCCTCTTTTACATTCCTATCTTTAAACTCTTCTAGCATAAATCCTCCTCTATACCAGTATAAAACCGGTTATAAGTATATTAAGTAGTGCTATCGGCATCAATACTTTCCAGCAAAACCACATAAGCTGATCAGGCCTTACATGTGGCCAGGCAGCCCTTACCCACAAAAATGCAAATATAAAAAATGAAATTTTCAAAAGTATCGCTATGGCTCCCGGAATAAAGCCCCAAGGATTAAACCCACCCAAAAATAAAATAGCAACCAAAAACGATATGGTAAACATATTTGCATACTCACCTATAAAAAACAGACCCCATCTCATACCGCTGTACTCTGTGGCATAACCTGAAACTATCTCAGCTTCATGCTCCATAAGATCAAATGGAGTTCTGTTTGTTTCAGCATATCCGCTTATCAAAAAGAGGACAAATGCAACCGGCTGTTTCCATATAAGCCAATCACTAAAGCCACCTGCTTGGTAATTGTTTATGTCAATGAGCGAAAGTGAACCGACAAGCATCAAAGGTGCAAGTGCCGAAAGACCGGTAACTACTTCAAATGATAAGAGTTGGATAACAGTTCTGGCAGCTCCTAAAAGCCCCCATTTGTTTGATGAACTCATACCGGCAAGTAGTGGTCCGTACATTCCCACTCCCATTACACCTATGATAAATAAAATTCCCACATCAATATCTGATACTATAGGATGAACCGTATAGCCGAATATTGTAAACTCAGGAAGTATCGGAAGAGCCGAAAGTGCTGTAAAAGCGGCAGTCGCAGAAATAACAGGAGCGATGATAAATATAGGTCTTACAACATTTTGAGGTATTATATCCTCTTTTGTAAAGAGTTTTATACCGTCAGCTATGATTTGCAGTACTCCATAGGGTCCAACATGAGTAGGTCCGAGCCTTCTTTGCATAAAAGCAAGGATTTTTCTCTCTACGTAGGTGGTAAATCCCGCACCTGCCGAGAAAATTGTAAGTATTACAATTATTTTGATAAGTGTTTCAATAATATATCCTGTATCACTCATTTTTTACACCTTTTCAATTTTAACTTTTGCATATCTGTACCCCTCTTTAAAAATTCCAAAGCTGTCCAACTCTTTATCAAAAGTAGGAAGATAAG
>JALVWW010000013.1 GCA_027023175.1 Campylobacterales bacterium | reverse complement strand
CCCTTTATTTATATAGATATTATAGCATTTTCATGGTTTTAGCATAGTTAAAATTATGTTTGTTTTAGGGTGAAAATAGTAGAATGTTTTTAAATGTAGTTGGATGGTGAGTTCTTTCACAGTCTCACAGAGACTGTTAATATCAAATTGCTATCAAATGTGATCGATCAGATACTTAATGCAGATAACGATATCACAGATATTCGATGGTGGGACAAAAACGAAAATAACATATAAGGGCATTTGGGGTCAGGGTTCAACTTTTAACTTTTGAGTACTTTTGATATTTTTTTGCTCTTTGCTCTTTGCTCATTAGCTCTAAAACAAGTATTAAATAACTCATCTATAGTATCAAATCATTGCAATATAAAACTCTCTTGCATACAACCAGATAAGCTTTGGTGGTGCTAGTTTACTCTTGAATAATTCCACTTATTCCCATATTTGCTGCGTGCAGGATGGTAGTATGATATATTTTGGAGTAGTATTTTAAAAGTAGGTTTTGAAGAGTCGGCTCAATTGATGGAGTGAACCAGGCATTGTTGCTTATGGCTATGACATAACGGGGGCGGTTTTTGTAAATGATATCTTCTGTAGCTTCATAACAGATAGCATTTGTAAAAGTTTTCCCATCTATTTTTATAGATGTGGGATGTTTGGCTGTCTTAAAGTCTTCAGCTCCGTCAAAAAATATACGGTTGATAAAATCTTTTAAGAATTTCGGTAGCGGTATCTCTTCTCCAAATGGTACAAGTATAACTTTGTCAGCTGTCTTTACCTTAGTATTTATAAAGTAATATGTAGAGTTGTAGTATCCATCTTTTGTGTATCTTAATGCTCCTGCTACTATGACTATCTTTTTAGAGAGTTTTTTTAAGGTGCTTAGCAATTGTTCATCAGTATTTAAATAAATAGGAAAAGCACTTTCGCTTAAAATTACCATCTTCTTTTTATTTTTTATAGCTTTTTTTATAGTAAAAATATCTTTTTGTATGATTTGCTCTTTGTATCTTGGATCCCATTTTATATCTTGAGGGATTTTTTGATCTATTAAAGCTATATTTCTAAAATCTGTATTGTTTTGATTTGAAGGAAAATTGATGGAAAAAATGATGAAAGATAAAGAGAGAAGTGCTAAAAGTTTTTTATCTTTTTTGTATAAATATAAAGCTAAAGAGAGTGTAAAAAGAGTTACTCCAAATTGCCATTTTTCAATTCCAATATAGGAATTTATAAAGATAAGTTCCGGTTTTAGCCAACTAAAATGAAAAGGATGTAAATAAGATAGAAATAGTATAAAAACAGCTCTTATAAAGGGATTTGAAAAGTATGAAATAAGCATAAACAAAACAGCATAAACAGTTCCTACCAAAAGTATAACAAAGGGTATCATGTAACTCATATCATAATATCTGAAACTAAGAGCAATCCAGTAAAACCAAAAAATTCCTACAAAAAAGCCACTCCAAAAATTTATCTCTTTTTTTTGGGTAAGCAGTAGCGACAATCCAATAAGCCCAAAAAGAGTATCCAAAAAGGGAAAACTAAAGTGAAAATATGTCTCATATATAAAAAAAGATAAAAAAAATGCAACACTCAAGCCTTTTATTATGTAAAAAGTGATAAAATATCTCTTTAAAAATTTCATAAAGAAGGATTTGTATGCAAGGCGGAGGTAATGTTTTAACTTCATTGTTGCCACTTATTGTTTTGTTTGGTATTTTTTACTTTTTGGTAATTAGACCTCAACAAAAGCAGGCAAAGGCTCACAAGGAGATGCTAGCTTCACTCAAAAAGGGTGACAAGATCATCACAAACGGAGGTCTTATCTGTGAGGTTGTAAAACCTGAAGAAGATTTTATCAAAGTTAAGCTTAATGATGATACAGTCGTTAAGATTAGCAGAGAATTTGTGGCGAAAAAAATCGATGCATAAAAGTAGGTGGAATTATAGGATTATTATCTTCATATTCACCATGATAGTTGGGATAGCACTTTCGCTTCCCAGCTTCATACCGTCTATGAAGGGTCCCAAGATACTTCTTGGGTTGGATTTGCAAGGTGGACTTCATATGCTTTTGGGAGTTGATACAAAAGAGGCTATAAAGTCCAAATATAAGTCAATTGCTTCAAGCATAAAGTATTTCAGTGACGACAATGATATAGTTATAGACTCACTTCGTGCCAAAAGTGACGGTGTCAGTTTCGTTTTACTCGATAACACGGAGGAGAAAAAACTTGATGAAATGATTAAGAAGATTCCCGGTGTTATCATCAGCAAAAAAAGAGACAAAGATACTATAACTTACAAAGTAACCCTTACTAAAAAAGAGATACAGGCAACCAAAGAGTATGCCATAAAACAGGCGGTTGATACGATAAGAAACAGGCTTGATCAGTTTGGTCTGTCTGAACCTACTGTAGCAAGACAGGGAAAAGAGAAGATACTTGTTGAATTGCCCGGTATCAAAACTCAGGCTGAAGAGCAAAGAGCAAGAGAGCTTATAGCAAAAGCAGCACATTTGCAACTTATGGCAGTAGATGAAAAAAGAGCTGACCAAGTATATAACTTGAGTAAAGATGAAGCGGCAAGCTACGGTGATGTAATACTTCCAAGTGCAAGAGATGACAAACAAAAATATCTTGTTAAAGAAGTTCCAATACTCGACGGCAGTATGCTGACTGATGCCAAGGTAGGGTTTGACCAAATGAATCAGCCGGTTATAAATTTTTCACTAAATAGTGAGGGAGCCAAAATATTTGGTGATTTTACTGCAAAATCAGTTGGAAAACATTTGGCAATTGTACTGGATAACAAAGTTTATTCGGCTCCTGTTATAAGAGAGAGAATAGGCGGAGGAAGCGGACAGATAAGTGGCGGATTTACCGTGCAGGAAGCTCATGATGTTGCTATCGCTCTTAGAAGTGGCGCACTGTTGGCTCCGGTTAAACTTTTGGAGAAAAGAAGCATAGGACCATCTTTGGGAGCAGATAGTATTAAAGCAAGCATGATAGCACTTATGAGCGGTTTTGTTCTTGTTGTTCTTTTTATGATAGTTTATTATGGTTATGCCGGTGTGATTGCAGATATTGCTTTGATAGTAAACCTCTTTATTATAGTTGCGGTTATGGCGCTTTTTGGGGCTACTTTGACACTTCCTGGAATGGCAGGTATCGTACTGACAGTAGGTATGGCGGTTGATGCCAATGTAATTATAAATGAGAGGATAAGAGAGCTTTTGAGAGAAGGTAAAAGTGTGGCGGTTGCTATAGAAAAAGGGTATGCAAATGCCATGAGTGCTATCTTGGATGCAAATATCACTACATTGATAGCGGCAGTTGTTCTTTATGCTTACGGAACAGGTCCTATAAAAGGATTTGCCGTAACTATGAGCATAGGTATATTGGCTTCAATGCTTACCGCAATTCTTGGAACTCATGGCATTTATCAATCTTTAATGCCAAATATAGAAAGAGCCAAAAAATTAAAAATCTGGTTTGGAATAAAGGTAAAATAATGGAAATATTTAGTGGTAATAAAACTTTTGATTTTATGGGAAAGAGTAAGATATTTATCTCTATTTCCATTGTTTTTATACTTGCCTCTTATGCTCTTTTGGCTACAAAAGGGCTCAATTACGGTCTTGATTTTAAAGGGGGAACCCTTGTTCAGGTAAAGTATGATAAAAAAGCACCTATTAAAAAAATAAGAGAAGTTATAACAAAAGACAAACTTTTTAAAAATGCTACCATAACTTACTTTGGCTCACCAAATGAAGTTATTATTAGATTTACTACAAGTTCAACTTCTGTCAAAGAGGATATGGGTGATAAAGTAAGGAAGCTTTTAAAAGGTACAGGAAATTATGAGATAAGAAGAGTTGATATAGTTGGTCCTAAAGTAGGAAGTGAGCTAAGAGAAAAAGGTTTAATGGCTTCTATCCTTTCTATTTTGGCAATACTCATATATGTAGCCTTTAGATTTGAGTGGAGATTTGCGGTAGCTTCAGTTTTGGCTTTGGTTCATGATGTTTCTATCTCTCTTGGAGCGGTCGCACTCTTTCAGGTCGATGTCAACCTTGATACTTTGGCGGCAATTCTAACCATCATGGGTTACTCTTTGAATGATACGATTATCGTTTTTGACAGAATCAGAGAAGGAATCCATGAAACAAAGAAATATAACCTTTTTGATGTCATAAATGACTCAATTTCCAAAACATTATCAAGAACAACTCTAACTTCACTGACAACATTTTTTGTTGTTTTGACTCTTTATCTTTTTGGCGGAGAGATTATAGTAGGATTTAGCTTTACACTCTTGATAGGTATCATTGTGGGTACTTACAGCTCTATATTTGTTGCATCTCCACTTCTTAAATGGTTGGGATTTAACATAGAAGAGTTTAAAAGAAAACTTGCAGAAAAAGAGAAGGCAAAAGCGGAAAAAGAGAAAATGAGAGCTATGTATGAAAGAGGAATGGTGTAGGAGCCTTTGGCTCAGGGGTAAAGGGGCAAAGGAGATAAGGAGTAAAGGGCTATAACTTACAACTTTGTTGTAAGTTTTTAAAAGCTCTCTGCCCTTAGCTTTCGTAAGGAGAAAACATGAATTGGGGAAAGGTCAGTTATATATTTTTTGCATTGATGAGCTTGACTACTACGGCCGGATTTTTATATGAAGACAATGCAACTTCACTTTTTGTAGCAGCCAGTATAAATGTAGTCTCAACACTTTTGAAAATCGGGGTAAAAAATATACTCTCAGCTGAAATGTTTGCAAGCTCACTTGTGGCTGACCTGCACCTGATACCCGCTTTTATATTTTTTGAAATATATCATGATAAAACTGCTGCAATGAGCCTTGCTATAGGAGCGGTAGTGGCAAATCTTTTCTCTATGGCATTGGTAATAGTAGAAGCAGCCAAGACAAGGGAAGAGTTTTAGGAGCTTTTAGCTCAGGTGTAAAGGTGGCAAGGGGGTAGGGTTTTTGTGAAAATCACTAACTACGAATCAAGAAGACAGGAGAGTTAATGCAGTACAATCCTAAAGAGATTGAAAAAAAATGGCAAAAGTATTGGAGTGAAAACAGCTCCTTTGAGCCTGAAGATGATAAGACAAAGAAGAAAAAATATATCCTAAGTATGTTTCCCTATCCAAGCGGCAGGATTCATATGGGGCATGTCA
>JALVWW010000012.1 GCA_027023175.1 Campylobacterales bacterium | reverse complement strand
AAGAGAAAGAATTTTTTTCATAAGTCTCTACCCTTTTAATCTTTCAGGTTTGCCAAAATAATACCCTTGTGAAAAATCAACACCCAATTCTTTTAAGATAAGATAGATATTTTCATTTTCAACAAACTCTGCAACTGTTTGAATATCCTGTTCTTTTGCAAAAGACAAGAACCCTTTTATAATAGAGAGTGATTTTTTATCATATTCTAAGTTTTGTATAAGACTTCCATCAATTTTTATGATATCAGGGTCATATTTTATAACTCTTTTCATATTCGAATATCCACTTCCAAAATCATCTATAGCAATCTTTACTCCATAAGACTTCACATGTTTGATAAAATCTTTTATAACCTTAAATTCAATTGCTGCCTCACTTTCTAGTAATTCAAAAATTAGTCTATTGGTATCATCTTGAAGCTTATCCAAATAATCATATATCTCATATCTAGTATGCTCCTTTTCTATATCATAAGCTGAAAGATTAATGCTTATATCTTTTGAAGTAATTTTTAATGCTTCAAATGAATTTTTTAAGATTTTACTAGTCAAACTTGAGTAATACATACCTTTTCTTGCAACTTCTAAAAAGTAAAAAGGTGTAACTATTTGATTGTTTTCATCAATTATTCTAACTAATGATTCATACTTTTCTATCTCTTTGGTTTTATTGTTTACGATTGGTTGAAAGAAAGATACAACTTTATTGTTATTTAGTGCACTTTTTACCATTTTTATAATATTTATATTTTGTTCAGCTTTTTTGTGAGCAATTTTAGCAAAATCATTTGCAAACACATATAGTTTATTCTCTTTAATTGCCTTTTTTAGACCATACTTTGCATCATCCAAAGCATTATTGCCATAAGCTAAACTCATCATAACTGTTATATCATATTTTATATCACCTACTTGCCACTTTTGTGCATTTAATCGTTTTTGTAAATTTTTTAAAAAATTTACAACTTCATTATCACTTTTATCACAATGTTCTAAATCAGTTGCTAAAACAAACTCACCTTCACCAAGGTCAAAAACTTCTATGCTAAATTCTTTTGGTATAATTTTTTTTATATTATCAACAAGAGTTTCTTCAATTTGTCCTGAAAGTTTTAAGCCATAATAAAATTGAAAGTCTTCAAAGTCTTCTATCTTAAAATATGCTATAGCAAACCTTTTTACATCAAATATAAAATCTTGCAGTCTCTTTTTTGCATCCATAATATCTGTTACAAGACTCCTTAGGGCAATATATTCTTGAATATCACCATTTTGATCTAAAATGGGACCCACGGTTGCATTTACATAATAAGGCGTACCATCTTTAGCTCTATTTTTAACAACTCCTTGCCATATCTCTTTTTTATCTTTTATAGTATGCCAAAGATCTTTAAAAACCTCTTTTGGAACATCAGGATGTCTTATGATATTATGCGGCTTACCTATAAGTTCATCTTTTGAATATTTGGATATTTGGCAAAATTTATCATTTATATATGTTATAACCCCTCTAGCATCTGTTTTGGAAACTATAGAGGAGTGATCAACTATATGTTGATATTGTTCAAGCAAAGAAGTTTTTTTCTGCAATTCCTTGCTCAATTTTATAGTTTGAGATACTTGACATAATGATGCAACAAATTGCTCAATATCTACAGGCTTTAAAAGATATCCATTGATACCGACTTTTATACTATTGATAAAATAATCAACTTCATTGTGAGCTGATAGTACCAAAACGGGAATTTCTTTCAAATTACTCTTTTTTATCTTTTCTATCATTTCAATGCCGTTCATATTCGGCATATTGATATCTGTTATAATAAGGTCAATATCTTTATAATGTTCAATAAATTTATTATATCCGTCAACTCCATCAACACCTATATAAATATCTCCAAAAAATTCTTCTAATATCCCCTGTGTCGCTTCTCTTGCTTCTTTATTATCTTCTATATATAAAAGTTTTGTACCTGAAAAAAATTCTACTACATCCTCTATATTACAATTATACACCTTTGCTACCTCCAAATATTACTCTAAAAAGTGCACCGTCTTTTTCATTAACAACTTCTATTTTACTGTTACAATGCTCTTCGATGATAATTTTACTCATATATAAACCCAATCCCGTACCATCTTTTTTTGTTTTAGTTGAAAAATATGGATCAAAAATCTTATCTATTATATCTACGGGTACTCCTCCGGCATTATCTAAAACTTCCAAAACCGGCACACCATCTTTTTCATAAGTTTTTATAGTAATTTTTGGCTTCTTGATAGCCTTCTCTTTCAATATATCTTCTGCATTTTTTACAAGATTTAACAAAACTTGTTTTATCTCATTTGGATATGACTGAAATATTCTATCGCATTCAAGTTTAATCTCAAGAGAAATTCCATTATTCTTTAACGAATGTTCAACAATATTTAAAACAGACTTGACTACTTGGTTTAAGTCAGTATCCATTTTTATCTTATTGGATTTGAAAAAACTTCTAAAATCATCTATGGTTAAACTTAGGTGCTTAGAATATTTTATAATATCGTCACTTTTTTGCAAAATTGTATCTTTATCGACTTTTCCCAGTGTAGCTTTGAGTTTCAAAGATGATGCAGTTGAACTGATAGCTGAAAGAGGCTGTCTCCATTGATGGGCTATCATACTCAATATTTCTCCCATTTGTGCAAGGCGGGATTGTTGAAACATTGCTTGATCTTTTTTTCTATTTTCTTCAACAGCTTTTTTAATCTTCTCTTCAAGTTCAAGATTTATCTTTTCTACTTTTTGAAGTGCCTCATCTTTTTTTTGTTCTCTTTTTATATCAAGTATCGAAAAAACTATAATGATAAAAAATATAACTACAAAAAGGATAAGTACAAGCCGATATGTATCATCAAGCTCTTTCATTACTGAGACTATTGTATTGTGGTATTTCATGGAAAAGTCTACAACAAGTATGGCATTTACTTTATCGTTGGATAGTATAGGCATAAGATATGTCATCCATAATGTTTTAAGTCCTGTATGCATAAAATATACCGGTTTTTTTCTTTTATATACTTGGCTCCATTTGTTGGTTTCTAATGGCTCATATGGTTCAGAAAATTCACTTTTTTCTTTTTTATCTACGGTACCGTCCAAAATAAAAATATACCTATTTTTATTTTGTGGATTTCTCCTTAGTATATAAACATACTTGTATCTTTTTGTGATAAAAAGTTGTAAATATGATTCATATTTTTTTATCTCTTTAGGATGCTTTTTAAAGTAATTATACAAATCACCTTTGATATTTTTCTTTAAAAGCATATTGATATTGGTTGCAATATCTTTTACATATTCAATATTTGATAGAAGATTTGACTGAATTACTCTTTTTTCAACATAATTATATTTTGAGTAAACTATAGCGGTAAAAACAATGACAATAATTGCTAAAAATATAAAAATATAAGAAAAACTAAAATTATTAAAAGTAATTTTTTTTTCTTTCAGCATTGTATTACTCCTGAACCAAGCCTAATAAAAAAAGAAAATAACTTTAATAGTTTCAATTTATTAAAAACCTTTCAAAAATCTTATCAATATATACTAACTTTTTTTTACTTAATAGTTATTAAATTAAAAAATATTTTACTGTTTTGCTTAAAATATATGTAAAAAAGAAATGTGCAAGAAAAACATATTTCTTTCTTGACCATTTTTCTTGCTTTTTGCTCTAAAAAAGTGCTAAAATAGTCTAATTTTTTAGTAAGGAGTGAGAATGTCAGATAAAATTTATCGTGTCAATATGAGCGATATGAGTTACAGCATAGAAGATGTACCCGCCGAATGGATGGGTTTGGGCGGTAGAGGTTTAACTTCTACAATAGTTTCTAAAGAGGTAGATCCAGAGTGTCATCCTCTGGGACCAAACAATAAATTGGTTTTTGCACCGGGTTTACTATCCGGAACTACTGCATCAAACAGCGGAAGAACTTCAGTCGGAGCCAAAAGTCCACTAACCGGTGGTATAAAAGAGAGTAACTCGGGCGGAACAAGTGCAGGTATCATGGCTAAACTTGGAGTAAAAGCTCTTATCATAGAGGGGATTCCTGAAGATGACAGCACTTTTTACCATGTACATGTGACAAAAAATGAGGTACTTATTGAACCGGTTCCGGAATTGGTAGGAAAGCAAAACTTTGAAGTACTAGACGAAATGTTAAACAGATACAATAAAAAAGTAGCTGTTATGACTATAGGAACACCTGGTGAAATGAGAATGTCTATAGCTAATATTTCAGTAAAAGATCCTCAAGGTAAGTTTAGAAGCTTAGGTAGAGGCGGACTTGGTGCTGTCATGGGATCTAAAAAGATAAAATGTATAACCATAGATGCCGAAAACTATAAAGAAGTCAGTTATGCTGACCCTCAAAAATTTAAAGAGGCAAACAAAGTCTTTACAAAAGCACTTAAAGAAAACCCTATAAGTGGCGAAGGACTTCCAGCATTCGGTACAAATGTGCTTGTAAACATCATTAATGAAGCAGGTGGTTTACCAAGCTACAACTTTAGAAGCGGAAACAATGATCATGCTGAAGCTATAAGCGGTGAGACTATGGCAGAAAATATCAAAGAGAGAGGCGGCAAAACAACTCACGGATGTCATGCGGGATGTGTTATACAATGCTCTCAAGTTTATAATGATAAAGACGGCAACTATTTAACAAGTGGATTTGAGTATGAAATGATTTGGGCTTTTGGTGCAAATCTAGGCATCAAAGATCTTGATATGATAGCCAAAATAGATCATCTTATGGATGATATAGGTGTAGATGCCATTGAAACAGGTGTTACTCTAGGACTTGCAGCAGAAACTGACATCATAGAGTTTGGTGATGGAGAAAGAGCTTATGAGATACTAAAATATGAAGTAGCCAAAGGAACTCCTCTTGGAAGAATTGTAGGAAGTGGTACAGGAACATTGGGTAAAGTTTATGGACTTGTTAGAGTTCCTGTAGTTAAAAACCAAGCAATTCCAGCTTATGAGCCAAGAGCCATCAAGGGTCAAGGCGTAACTTATGCAACTACTCCAATGGGAGCAGATCATACTGCAGGATATGCAGTTGCAACCAATATATTAAATAGTGGCGGATACATAGATCCTCTTAAAAAAGATGGCCAACTTGAGCTATCAAGAAATCTACAAATCGCTACAGCTGCGGTTGATAGTACAGGTATGT
>JALVWW010000011.1 GCA_027023175.1 Campylobacterales bacterium | reverse complement strand
CTTTTAGCAGCTCAGGATTTGGTTATAGCAGCTTCAAAAATTGATAAGAAAAAGAAAAAAGAGGCTTTGGCTCTTTTGGATCAGGCAAAAGTTGAGCTCAAGAAAGCTCTATTATTGGGATATACCAGTAAACATTCAGATGAGTATAAAAACTTGACTAAACTTATCAATGGTGTAGAAAAAGAGATAAAAGGTAAAAATAGAGTTGAAAAACTTTATGAAAACCTAAAAAATAAATTCAAAAAACTCTTAGGTGAAACCAGAAAGGATAGAAAAAATTTCGATCCCAATTCGGTTTATAACGGCACTAAAAAAGCACACCAAAATGCTGTGAAAGAGGAAAATAAAGATGTATTAAATTTTGTTCAAAAAGAAAAACTTGATGCTTTTTAATCCTCTAATTAAAGCCCCGTTTTAAGGGGCTTTGACTCTCTTTTATTCTGCCTTTTTATCTATTAGTCTGCTTGAGTATGATATAATATGGTGTTATTACATAATACACAGGCAGATACATTGAAAATAAAAGATTTATTAAAAACAAGATTTCTTATCATTGACGGAGCCATGGGTACTCAGATACAGGCTCTTGATATACCCAAAGAGGTATGGGGAGCAAATGAGGGGTGCAATGAGTATCTAAATGAAGTTTACGGTGAAGGTATCTATAAAATCCATAAAGCTTATGCAAAAGCCGGAGCTGATATCATCAAAACCAATACTTTTGGGGCGCTTCCCTGGGTTTTGGATGATTATGGATTGGGTGAAAAAACTTATGAGTTGGCAAAAAAAGGTGCTAAACTTGTAAAAAAAGCCTGTTTGGAATATGAAACAAAAGATAAGCCAAGGTTTTGTGCGGCATCCTTGGGACCTGGAACTAAACTGCCATCTTTGGGTCATATAAGTTATGATGAAATGTATGAAGGTTATAAGATAGCAGTTTCAGGACTTATTGACGGTGGGGCTGACCTGTTTCTTATAGAAACTGCTCAAGACCCTCTTCAGATAAAGGCCTGCATTCATGCCATTGAAGATATTCAAAAAGAGAAAAATGTAAAACTTCCCATAATGGTTTCGGTTACAATTGAACTTAGCGGAACTATGCTCATAGGAACAGATGCTACCACTATAGCGACTATCTTAGAGCCGTTTGATATACTTTCACTTGGTTTTAACTGCGGTACGGGTCCAGAGCAGGTAAAAAAACATCTCATAACTCTTAGTGAAATTTGGTCAAAGCCCATAAGTATCCATGCCAACGCAGGTCTTCCTCAAAATAGGGGCGGCTATACATACTATCCAATGGGTCCTGTGGAATTTAGTGATATTCAAGAGAGTTTTTCAAAAATTCCAGGAGTTTGTTTGATGGGAGGATGTTGCGGAACTACACCTCAGCACATTTGGGAACTTAGTAAAAGGCTTGAAGGTAAAAAGCCTATCCCCCCACAAGGCTCTCAACCAAAATCACTAGCTTCGCTTTTTGAAACAAGAGTCCTAAAACAAGAACCGGCACCTTTTTTGATAGGCGAAAGAAGTAATGCAACCGGCTCAAAAGCTTTTAGAGAGTTGCTTTTAAAAGAGGATTATGAAGGAACTCTTAGTGTCGCTCAACAGCAAGTAAGATACGGTGCTCACGGCATAGATGTAAGTGTGGGATTTGCCGGACGGGATGAGAGTAAAGATATGAGAGAAGTTATAAGCCGCTATACTCAAAAGATAACACTTCCTCTTATGCCAGATACCACTCAAATAGAAGCACTTAAAGTTGCACTCAAACTCATAGGCGGAAAGCCCATCATAAACTCAGTCAATCTTGAAGACGGCATAGAAAAGTTTGATAAAGTTTGCTCTTTGGCTAAAAGATTTGGATGTTCTTTGGTGTGTCTTACTATCGACGAAAAGGGCATGGCAAAAACAAAAGAGCAAAAAGTAGAGGTTGCCCAGAGGATTTATGAACTTGCTGTTAAAAAACATGGAATTGATCCAAGAGATTTGGTTTTCGATCTTTTAACTTTTACCGTTGGAAGCGGAGATGAGGAGTATTTTACAGCTGCGATAGAAACCATAGAAGCTATCAAAGAGTTTGGAGAAATGCATCCTGAAGTCGGTTTTGTTTTGGGTGTATCAAATATCTCTTTCGGACTTGCTAAACATGCTAGAGAGTATCTCAACTCAGTCTTTTTACATCACTGCGTAAAAGCCGGACTTTCTATGGCTATAGTCAATGTAAAAAGTATCATCCCTATTCATAAAATGAGTGAAGAGGAGATAAAAGTTTGTGAAGATTTGCTTTTTAACAAAAGAGATGAAGGTGATCCACTTTTTAAATTTATAGAGTTTTTTTCTGAGGTCAAAGAGACAAATCAAGAACAAGAAGATGAAGAGTACCTAAAACTAAGTGATGAAGAAAAGATAAAAAAACTTCTTATAGACGGCGATAAAGATCGTATGATGCCACTTTTAGAAGAGGTAAAAGATAAAATAGAGCCTCAGAAAATAGTCAATGAAATTCTCATAGATGCTATGAAAGTGGTGGGTGAGCTTTTTGGAAGTGGACAAATGCAGCTTCCTTTTGTTTTGCAATCAGCCGAAGTGATGAAGGCTGCGGTTGATTATCTACAGCCATTTTTACCAAAAGTAGAAAAAGATAGTGAAACAACCCTTCTGCTTGGTACCGTCAAAGGCGATGTGCATGATGTGGGAAAAAATTTAGTAGATATAATTTTAAGCAATAACGGTTTTAAAGTAATAAATCTAGGCATTAAAGTTGATATAGATGATTTTATAAAAGCTTACAAAGAACACAATGCAAATGCTATAGGTATGAGCGGGCTTTTGGTAAAGTCAACTTCGGTTATGAAAGAAAATCTTGAAGTATTAAAGCAAAAAGGCATAAATGTACCTGTGATCTTAGGAGGTGCGGCACTTACGGATAAATTTGTTGAAGAGTTTTGCAGACCTGTTTATGACGGAGCTATATTTTACTGCAAAGATGCTTTTGAAGGTATTGAGGCAATGAGTAGAATAGAAAAAGGAGATCTTAACACCGACTTTAAAAGAGTTGAGAAGGTAGTGGAGACAGAAGTAAAAAAGAAAGAGGAGTTGTCTCCTACCCCTCCATATTCACAAATAAAGATGCCAAGTCGGGATATAGAGATACCGACTCCTCCATTTTGGGGCAGAAGAATACTTAAAAGTGATGTTAAAGAGATAGCCTATGAGTGGATTAATCATAAAATGCTTTTTACGAGGGCTTGGGGATATACAAACAAAGGAAAAAGCAAAGAAGAAAAACAAAGACAAAGAGATGAAGAGCTTTGGCCGCTTTATGAGAGAGTAAAAAGAGATATCGAAAAACTTGATCTGTTTCAGCCGACACTGATATACGGCTATTATCCCGTACGAGGCTTTGAGGATGATATATACTTTTTTGATGAGAGTGAAGGGTATTTTAGTGAAAAAGAGGTCAACAAAGAGCCGATAGAAGATATAAAGCAAAGAGCAAAAAAGATACTACATTTGCCAAGACAAAGAAAAAAACCTTATAGGTGTCTAAGTGACTATCTATCACCGGATAGACACGATGTTTTAGCTTTGACTTGTGTAAGTGCAGGAGAAAAGTTTAGCAAGTACGAACAAGAGCTTTTTAAAAAAGGAAGTTATAAAGAGTATCATTTAATTCATGGTATTAGTGTAGAGTTGGCTGAAGCTTTGGCAGAAGTGATACACAAACAAATAAGGCTTGAGCTTGGTATCGCTCAAAATGAGGGACACACTCTAAGAGATGTAAAAATGTCCACTTATCAGGGGTGCAGATACTCTTTTGGGTATCCTGCCTGTCCAAATTTGGCTGACAATAAGCTGATATTTGATCTGTTAAAGCCTGAAGAGTTTGGCATCACTTTAAGTGAGACTTATCAAATGCACCCTGAGCAGACTACCTCTGCACTTGTATTTCACCATAAAGAGGCTATGTATTTTAAGGTATAAAACCACAATTTAAAGGAGAAAAGTTGAGAAGTCCAAAAGGTTTTGGAAAGAGGTATTTTTCATTGGCTACGATATTGGCTTTTAGTGCAGGAACTGTTTTAGCGGCACAAGTTCAAAGTGTAACTGATGTACAAAACAACTCTTTTCATAAAAAGATAGAAAAAGATAGTGATGAAGCGGATGATCCTATCATCATATCGAAAAAGGTTGAAGTCAAAGAGGTTGATGCAACATTTGCATCCGAAGTTTATACACAAAAAGATATAAAAAACTCCCACTCCAAAGATTTGTATGATTTTATAGATACACAAACATCACTCAATATATCCTCAAGTTATGGCAATAAATTTGCTCCAAGGATTGATATGAGAGGATATGGCATAGGTGATGGCTATGAAAATATAGTGATTACAGTTAATGGCAGAAGATTAAACAATATCGATATGTCACCACAACTTCTTTCGTCCATTCCACTTGAAAATATCAAAAAGATAGAAATTCTAAAAGGAAACGGCTCGGTTGAGTATGGAGACGGAGCAAATGCGGGCGTGATAAATATCATTACAAAAGATTTCAAAGGAGTGAGTTTTAAAAGTTACGCAGGAAGTCATGGACTTGAGCATATAGATAGTAGTTTTGGGGTAAATCTTGGGAAAAAAGTACTTCTTGAAGGGTTTATAGACCATACAAAAAGTGATGGAGACAAAATTATCTCAGATGATGGCACAAGAAACAAAAGTAAGGATACCAATAAAGGTTTTAAATTAACCTATAAGCCATCCAAAAAACTTGAGCTATTTATAGGAAAAACATATTCAAATATTGATATAAATTATGCAAATGCTTTATCTTTAAGTGAATTTAATGAAGATCCAAAAACTATACCATCTCCTGTTTGGGGAACACAATATACAAGACAAACATATGATACTAATGTTTTAAGCGGAGGAGTAAAATATATTTTAAATGAGTATTATACATTTGATGCTAAAGTCAATAAAGAAAAAAAGGTTTCTAGCTATTACGGTGTAGGAAGTGGATATACAAATATTTATAACTATATATATGATAGCTATAATGCAAATATAAACTATAGCGGTGACCAAATAAAAGCTGTAGTTGGTGTGCAAAAATTTGATGGAGAAAGAGAAGGTACAAATGATACAACAAAAGATAATCTGGGATTTTATTTAAGGACGATTTTTGCAATAAAAGATTACCATATTTCTCTAGGAGCAAGAAATGAAAAAGTCA
>JALVWW010000010.1 GCA_027023175.1 Campylobacterales bacterium | reverse complement strand
GCTATAGCTATAGCTTTTTTTGCCTCTTTTTGACCTATAATATACTCATCAAGATATGAAACTATCTCTTTTGGAGTTAAATTCATTTGCTTTCATCCTTTTGTTCTAAAGTATAGATATTGATATTTGTATTTGTATATATGCAAAGCTCTCCTGCAATTTTCAAAGACTCTTTTACGATACTCTCTTCATCCAAACCGGAGTGCTTTTTAAGAGCCCTGGCTGCACTTATGGCAAAGTTTCCACCACTTCCTATGGCAGCTATACATTTATCTTCAGGCTCCACTACATCACCGGTCCCGCTTAGGATAAATATATGCTTTGTATTTAAAACTATCATCATAGCTTCAAGTCTTCTAAGATACTTATCTTTTCTCCACTCTTTTGAAAACTCAATAGCGGCCTTTAAAAGATCACCTTTTCTCTGCTCTAAAATACCTTCAAACATATCAAAAAGATTAAATGCATCTGCCGTACTTCCGGCAAATCCGGCTAAAACTTTACCGTTATGAAGTTTTCTTATCTTTACGGCATTACCTTTTAAAACAGTATTGCCGAAAGTAACCTGCCCGTCTCCGCCTATTACAGCTTTGTTTTCGCCCTTGAGAGCAAGTATGGTAGTAGCTTCAAACACCTTTACTCTCCCGTTACTTCAACAAGCACTTTTGCATGGATACCATGTCCTAGTTTTAGTGATATCTCATATTCACCCGTAGCTTTTATGGCTTTATCAAGTTCGACATGTTTTTTATCTATCTCATATCCTGTTTGGGCAAGTATCTCTTTGGCAATCTCTTCCTTGGTAACAGCACCGAAAAGTGAACCGTTCGCTCCAAGTTTTCTTTTTATTACCACTTTTTTATCTTTTAGATTTGATTCTATCTCTTTAAGTTTTGCTATAAGAGCTTCCTCCTCCTCTTTTTTCCTTCTTTGCTCCTCTTCCCACTCTTTTATAACTTCAGCGGTAGCAACTTTGGCAAACCCTTTGGCTACCAAGAAATTTCTTCCGTATCCATCTTTGACCTCTTTTATCTCCCCTGCTTTTCCAAGGCTTTTTACATCTTTTATAAGTAAAACTTTCATTATTTTATCCTTTGTTATTTTTGGGTGATATTATAGCAGAATATATTTTATGGATAGTTAATAAAGCTTTATTGTCAACCAACCTTGCACGCCGTATCATAAAATAGTTATTTTATAAAGGGCATCTATAAAATAGACAGATAGATTATTTAGCCTATGAAGAAAAGTTTATGACAAATATGCTTTTACCCTCTTTGTAATCATATGTTAGTTGCATATTGTGGCTTGTAAGTATATTGTGGACTATATACAGACCCAAACCAAAACTTTGTTTGTTAGTCTCCGAATTTTTAAAAAAAGGTTCAAAATATCTTTCAATAGGGTATTTTAATTTATCTGATTTATTTACAAAAAGTATCTTATTTTTCTTTATAATTACTTTTACCCTTTTATCATTTGAATACTTCAGTGCATTATCTAAAAGATTTTTAACTGCTATACTAAAAAGTTTAAAATTTACTTTAATTTTTACATTTCTTTCATCTTCCTCTATTTCAACTCTCTCTTCATCCTCAAAAAGTATATCTAATGCATTATCTATAATATCCATAGCAAAATACTCTTTTTTTTCGATACTGTTTTGCCTTGATATTAACTCTTCAATTGTTGCAAATTCATTTATAAGAGTCTCGAGCCTTATAAAAACTTTTTCCATTTTATCTCTATTTTCTTCACTTTGGGGAAGCTTGGTTAAAAATCTTCCTTTGGCAATAGGAGTTTTTAATTCATGCATAATATTTCTCAAAAATATATCTCTTGATTGTTTTAAGACTTTAAGGTTATCTATAGAATTTTTAAACTCTTTTGCCAAGGTTGCTATCTCATCTTTTCCATCTATATCTATATCGATATCCAGGTCGCCTTTTCCAAGGTTTTGCACTTTCTTTTGCAATATATTTAAAGGATAGAGTTTTTTGACTATGGATATATATGAAAAAAAGAGTATCAAGGCTATGATAAAAAGTGCAATAAGGATATATTTTGTATTTAGCATAGTTGGATTGTTATCTTTTAGTATTATTGAAAATATAGGGTTTTTAAAAAATATATAATAGCTTTTATCTTTTTTAAAAACTCTCATTAAATACATTGATGTATGTATATTGCAAATATGTTCCATATCTTTAAAATTTCTACTATTTTTCTTTATCTCCTGTGCATTTAAAATTTGAATATTTAAATTTGCCAATTTCTCCTTTAGCTCTTTAGAAGCTTTTTCACTATTATTGTGCAATTGAAATAGGATTGTATTAATTATTGCTGAATATTTTCTTTTTAGAAAAATTTTATGTCTTTTTTCACTATATTTAACTACAGCAAAAAAAGTTATACCTATAAATAAAATAGATATTAAAAAAACAGTAGTTATATTAAAAAAAATGGAGTTTTTATTGATTTTTATCATTTGTCGCTAAACTTATACCCCATTCCTCTTATGGTTTGTAGATATTTAGGATTTTTGGGATCATCTTCTATCTTTTTTCTTATTCTATTTATGATAACAGCCAAAGAGCTATCAAAATTATACTCTTCACTTTCAAAACTTCCTTGAGTTAAAAGCTCCTCTCTTGAAATGATATATCCTCGCTTTTTAATAAAAAAAGCAAGGATCAAATATTCAGCTGCAGTAAGTTTTATAATTGTACCATCTTTTTTAATTTCTCTTTTTTGAGAATTTAGCTCGAATATATATTTTTGCTCATCCTCTTTGTCTTGCTTGTTCTGTTTTTCATATCTTCTAAGAATTGCTTTTATTCTTACTTCCAACTCTCTTGGGTCATAAGGTTTTGGTAGATAGTCA
Source organism: Campylobacterales bacterium (assembly GCA_027023175.1). Taxonomy (GTDB): domain Bacteria; phylum Campylobacterota; class Campylobacteria; order Campylobacterales; family JALSKU01; genus JALSKU01. The sequence continues at coordinate 2,425 of JALVWW010000010.1, read as the reverse complement.
TCAGCCCCTATTTTAAGTGCTGTAACTTTATCTACAATACTACTTCTAGCAGATGATATAATGATGGGAAGATTTGCACTTTTTACTACCTCTTTACAAACATCCAGTCCATCTATACCCGGCAATGTAAGATCTAAAATCAAAAGATCATACTCATTCATAGATAAAGCTCCAAGCCCCACATAAGGGTCTTCATAGTTATCTACTTCTATATTAAAATTTTTTAGATAATCTATCAAGACCCCTGCAAGCTCAGCATCATCTTCTATCATCGCTATGCGTATCACAGCTTACCTTTTAAAGCTTATTTTTCCTCTCATCATTATATATCTTGCTTTTGTAAGAGTAATAAAATCTTCTCTTTGTTGCTTATTGAGTATTTTAAAGATATCTTCTATCATATTTGCTTTAGCTTTTATTTTATTTTCTTGCATAGATAGCATAATTTTTATATATTTCTCTTTATTAAAGTTGTCTTGACCGTAAGCCTCAAGAACTTTATTGTAATTCATTTTATATCTATTTTTAGATTTATACTTTTTTAATAATTTGACTATCTCTTGTTTTTGTGTTTTGCTTAGGTTAAGTTTAAAAAGAGCACTCATCATCATATTTTTATGAATATTTCTCATACCTTTTTTCTTATACATACAGCTATGTTTGCAATTTCTCATCTTTTTATTCCACTTGTGGGAATTTTTTTTCATCATAGCATAATCCATACCACTTTTATGCTTTTTTTTACATGAACTATCTTTTTTTTGATATATTTCTTGTTTTGTCATACCATCATCGTATTCACTATATCCATTTTGAGCCATTAAAAGCGTACTAAGTCCTATAGAAGCAATAACTCCTATGATAATTTTCTTTTTCATTTTTTCTCCTTTATGAAATTAATAATAATCAAATTGTAACAGTTATAGTTAAACTATATATAAATCATATATTAACACTATATTAACCGATATAATTTAACATATCCAAAATATGCCTGGATATATGATATTTTTTTCCTGCAACATCTTCTATATCAAGTTCTAAAAATTTTCCCTCTTTGTACCCTATTACTACATTTGATTTTTCACTTCTTAAGAGTATGTCAACCGCTCTTACAACAAATTCAAATGCCATCAATCTTTCAAAAACAGTAGGGTTGCCGCCTCTTTGAATGTAGCCTAAAACACTCTTTCTTGTCTCAAGCCCTAGATTTTTCTCCATCCATTCCACCATACAGTCAGTCTTGTTGACACCTTCGGCTATAAAACACAGAACATAGTTTCTTCCATTTTTTATCTCTTCGAGTAGAATCTTTTTTGCAAGATTAAGATCAAGTGCAACTTCAGGTATCATACAAAGTTCAGCTCCACATGCTATGGCAGAAGTAGCACAAAGATATCCACACTCTCTACCCATTGTCTCTATAACAAAACCTCTTTTAAAGGTTGATGCGGTATCTCTTATTTTGTCACTTGCATCTCTTATGACATTAAGTGCTGTATCAACCCCCAGACAATACTCAGTTCCGGCTATATCGTTATCTATAGTTGCCGGAATTCCGACAAACCTTACATCAAACTCTCTACAAAAGATATCCATAGCCCTAAAACTTCCGTCTCCTCCAAGTACAATGATAGACTCAATCGCTCTTTTTTTCATATTTTCATATGCAATTTGCCTATACTTTTTTTCATACCATCTTTTAGACCTCGATGAGCCTATAATGGAGCCTCCTTTATGAAGTATTCCGCTGACATCTTTATGTGAGGCTTTTTTTATATCATCATTTATCAAACCTTCGAGTCCGTTATATATAAAATATGGAGTTTTTCCATTAAAATTAGCATAATCAACAAACTTTTTAACCGCAGGATTCATCCCTGGAGCATCACCTCCTGAACACATTATAGCTATAGACATTCTGTTTTTCTCCTCAAAGCTAAAATTTTATAGACATTATATCACAGTAAAATTGTAAATTCGTTTCATTTCTACACATATATTAAATTTTTAGTGACATCATTATAACATTTTAGCCAATGCTACGATTTTGCTATGATAACTTTTTATAATAAAATCGTAAAAAAATAAAAGGAGAAGCTTATGACTGAAGAAAAAGCAAAAGCTTATTGGAAAGAGAATATCTCTACCATACTGAAGCTTTTAGTTATTTGGTTTATAGTCTCATATGGTGCTGGAATACTTTTTATCAACCAGCTTAATGCAATCGAAATCAGTGGAGTAAAACTTGGTTTTTGGTTCGCACAGCAAGGCTCTATTTATATCTTTGTTATTCTCATTTTTGTATATGCAAAATGGATGAATAGCATAGATGAAAAATATGATGTACATGAGTAAGGAGAAAAAATGGAATTACAAACTTTAATATATCTTTTTGTGGGGCTCTCCTTCGCTCTATATATCG
>JALVWW010000009.1 GCA_027023175.1 Campylobacterales bacterium | reverse complement strand
ATCTTTTTCTACTTCAGCCTCTATGATGCCCGCACCTGTTAAAAATCTCATTTTTTGCTTGCAAAGTCCGTTTATATATGCATAATGTGCTACAGCCCTGCTGGCATTTCCGCACATCGAGGCAACACTGCCGTCACTGTTATAAAACTGCCATTTAAAGTCATATTCATTTGAATTGCCCGGAAGCAATACGACCAGCCCATCCGCTCCTATACCAAACTGCCTGTGGCAAAGTTTTTTGGCAAGCTCGCTTCTATCCTTTTCCAAAAATGTATGAAACAAAACAAAATCATTTCCGCTTGCACTATATTTTGAGAATTGCATCTATCTTTTTTACCTCTTCTTTTAAACTTTTTATATCTTTTGTATTGTCGATAACCATATCAGCCAACTCTTTTTTCATCTCTATATCCATTTGGCTTTGCACTCTTTTTAAAGCTTCTTTATAACTTAAGCCGTCTCTTTGCATTACTCTTGTTATCTGTTTCTCTTTTGGAGTATAAACTACTATAACCTTGTCGGCATCATATCCTTTGCTTTCAAAAAAAAGCGGGATATCTATGATAAATTTCTCTTTTTTTGACTCCAGGTTTTGCACCTCATCCTTTATATTTTGCCTTATCTTTGGGTGTAAAAGATTCTCAAGCTCTTTTTTTTTCTTGCTATCACCAAAAACTACACTTCCGAGCTTTTTTCTATCTACCCTACCCTCTTTTACAAACTCTTCTCCAAAAAGTTTTTTTATCTCCTCTTTAGAATTTTCAAGCTCTTTGTGGGCTATGGCATCAGCATCTATAACTTTATATCCAAGCTGCTTAAATATTTTGGCTGTACTGCTTTTTCCTGTACCTATACCACCTGTTAAAATAATCTTCATAACCTATATTTTAGCATATTTGGGATAAAATACAATACTTTGTTTTTGAGGAGGTCAGTATGTGTTATCAAAGAATGCAAAGAATACTAACAGCCATAGTGCTTGGCATTACACTTCTCTTTTTTGCTCTTGGAGTTAACGGAGATAAAACCATGTTTCAAGTTGCAGTCATTTTGCAGTCATTTGTTATATTGATGCTTTTGATTTGGGCATTTACAAACTTTTGTCCATCTATTTGGTTTTTTAAAAAGATTTTTCCACCTTGTCAGTGGAAAGAGGATTAAGGATATTTTGTGAGTAAACTCAGTTATAAAGATTCGGGTGTTGACATAGATGAGGGTGCGAGATTTGTTGAAGAGATAAAACCTTATGTAAAAAAAACTTTTGATAAAAATGTACTGGGCGGTATCGGTTCATTTGCCGGAGCTTATGAACTTCCGGCAGGCTATAAAAAGCCGGTTATCCTCGGTGCTACTGACGGAGTTGGCACTAAACTAAAGCTGGCTATCGAAGCTAAAAAATTTGATACGGTAGGCATTGATCTTGTTGCTATGTGTGTTAATGATCTTATTTGCAACTTTGCAACTCCTATGTTTTTCTTGGACTATTATGCAACTTCCAAACTTATAGTGGAAGAATCAACTAGCATCGTAAAAGGTATAAGTGAAGGGTGTTTACAAAGTGAGTGTGCTCTCATAGGCGGTGAAACGGCTGAAATGCCCGGAATGTATCAAAAGGATGATTTTGACTTGGCGGGGTTTGCGGTAGGAATTGCCGAAAAAGATGAGCTTGATAGAGTAAGTCAGGTAAAAGAAGGTGATATACTCATAGCGCTTCCAAGCTCAGGCATACACTCTAACGGTTTTTCTCTTGTTAGAAAATTGCTTTTTGAAAAGATGGAGCATAGTTTTGATGATATGTTTGAAGATAAAAAGCTTATAGATGTTCTTTTAGAGCCTACGAAGATATATGTAAAAACTTTTAAGAAATTAAAGCCTTTCATCAATGCACTTGCTCATATCACAGGAGGAGGTATCACTGAAAACCTGCCCAGAGTACTACCTGAGCACTTGACGGCAATTGTTAAAAAAGATGATATAAGAGTGTTGCCGATATTTGAGTATATGATGGACTTTGTAGGCGAAGAGGAAATGTTTAGAACATTTAACATGGGTGTAGGAATGGTGCTCGTAGTCGATAAAACAAATGTTGACAAGGTTCTTTCTCAAAGTGACGGCTACATTATAGGTGAGCTTGCCAAAGGTGATAAAAAAGTTCAAATGATATAAAGGATAAATATGGAAAGAAAAAAGATATACAACCCCGAATCAACCGAAGGGGTGAGTGACAGAAAAATTTTTGGTGGTAATCCTACGGGAATATTTGAACTAAATAAGATAAAATATCAATGGGCTTACAATCTTTGGGATATGATGTTAAATAACACATGGTTTCCAAAAGAGGTGGATATGACTCAGGATGTAAGAGACTATAAGCTTTTAACCGAGCAGGAGAAAATCTCTTATGACAAAGCTCTCTCACAGCTTATCTTTATGGATTCTCTTCAAACAAACAACTTGATAGATAATGTAAACCCTTTTATAACAACCCCGGAAATCAACCTCATCCTTGTAAGACAGGCTTACGAAGAGGCCTTACACTCTCAAAGCTATGCTGTTATGGTTGATAGCATCTCAAGCAATACTGATGAGATATATGAAATGTGGAGAAGTGATAAACAGCTTAAGGGAAAAAATGACTATATAGCAAGTGTTTATGAGAAGTTGGCACAAGATCCAACCGATGAACAGATAGTAAAAGCTATGTTTGCAAACCAAATCCTTGAAGGTCTTTACTTTTACAGCGGATTTACATTTTTTTATACACTAGCTAGAAGTGGTAAGATGTTAGGATCAGCTCAAATGATAAGATTTATCCAAAGAGATGAAGTAACTCATCTTCTTCTTTTTCAAAATATGATAAATGCGACAAAAAGAGAGAGACCTGACCTTTTTACAAGTGAGCTTATAGATGAAGTTTATCACATGTTTGAAGAAGCTGTAGAGCTTGAAATATCGTGGGGTAAATATATAACAAACGGACAAATTTTGGGACTAACTGATGAAATAATAGACGAATATATAAAATATCTTGCAAATGACAGACTGAAAGCTGTAGGACTTAAGCCTCTTTATGATGCAAGACACCCTATAAAATGGGTAGATAGTTTTAGCCAGTTTAATGATCAAAAAACAAACTTTTTTGAAGGCAATGTAACCAACTACTCCAAAGGAAGTCTTACATTTGACGACTTTTAAAGAACTCATTGCACTTCAATTTTGCTATAAAGATTTTGCTTTTGAAGAGAATTTTAAAAAATTCTCTTCACTTGTAAAAAAAACTTCTCCAAACTCTATAGTAACTGCGCCGGAGCTATGCCTTAGTAACTTTTGCTATGATGATATGCAAAAAGCAGTTGAGTTTACAAAAACAGTTACACCGAAGATAAAAGAGCTATCAAAAAACAGAGTTTTAGCTTTGACTATGCTTGAAAAAGAGAAAAATAGCTTTGTCAATAGAGCCAAAGTTTTTTATGACGGGGAGGTTGTTTTTTGGCGTGACAAATATGAGCTTTTTAAATTTGGCAATGAAGATAAATATTTTAAAGCCGGCAAAAAAGAGGATATAAAGATATTTGAGATAGAGGGGATAAAATATGCCCTCATCATTTGCTTTGAGCTTAGATTTGTTGATATTTGGAAGCAAATCCAAGGAGCAGATATCATTCTCATTCCTTCTCTTTGGGGAAAATCAAGAAAAAAGCATCTTGAAATACTTGGTAACGCCCTCTCTCTTGCCAATCAATGCTTCGTAGCTATCTCAAACAGCAGCAATGAAGATATGGCAAAAAGCTCACTCATATCCACTCCATTTGGAGAAATTTACAAAGATGACAGAAAAACAGTTCTAAAACAAACAATTGACTTAAAAGAGATAAAAAAGATAAGAAGATACCTAAATGTAGGGATAAAATGATAGAAAAAATTGAACTTCAAAAATGTAAAAACCTGGCAAACGAGATAGATAAAATCTTCCCATTAAGCCCAAAAACAAAAGAGGCTTTTTGTCAAATCAAAAGAGAAAAATTCGTTCCTGTCGGCTTTAAGCACTATGCTTACAAGCTTGATGCGCTTCCATTGTCTTCAGACCAATGGATAAGCTCACCTTTGACAGTTGCAAAGATGACTGAATATCTACAAATCGATAAAGATGTCGACTCAGTTTTGGAGATAGGTTGTGGAAGTGGATATCAGGCTGCAATTTTAAGCAAAATTGTAAGAAGAGTTTTTTCAATAGAGAGGATAGAAAAACTCTCAAATGAAGCTAAGCAGAGATTTAAAGAGATGGGTCTTATCAATATAAATGTAAGGTGTGATGACGGACAAAACGGATGGAGCAGCTTTGCTCCATATGACAGAATACTATTTTCTGCAACTGCAAAAGAGATACCACAAAAGATATTTGACCAGTTAAAAATAGGTGGCATTCTTATAGCACCCATCGAAAAACAGGATGTTCATATCATTACAAAATATATAAAACAAGCGGATGTTATATCAAAAATAGAACTGGAAAGTTGTAAATTTGTTCCAATTTTAGATGGAGTTGAAAAATAATCTGATATAATACATACTAATTAACTGACCTTACGCACCATATCATGAACTGAGCGAAAAGAGAAAGTGTTATATGCAAGGCGGAGGTTTTTCAGCATAGCCTTTAGCTTGTGAAAGTTCTCCAACGAAGTCAGATAATGCTTTATCTTTTCGCCCTTTGGGTGGCTTTTGCGACATCCGATTGACTTCATTACACCTCCTCGCCATAGCTACGGCTATGACTCGTCGGTGTGCCTCGCACTCGAATACCGCAAAAACCACTCAGTTTATGATATGGTGCGTAAGGTCAGTTATTAAATCATACTAAGGAGTATAATATGTCCGAAGTTGCAACCATTAAAATAGGCGATAAAGTCTATGAATACCCGATACTTGAAGGAACAAGGGGTCCAAAAGTTTTAGATATCAGAACTTTTTACAAAGATACCGGAATGTTTACTTATGATCCCGGTTTTACATCCACTGCAAGCTGTAGTTCAGATATCACATTCATAAACGGTGAAAAGGGGGAGTTGAGATACAGGGGATATCCTATAGAGGAGTTGGCATCCAAATACAACTATATTGAAGTATGTTACCTTCTTCTAAACGCAAAACTACCCACAAAACAAGAAGCCTTGGAGTTTGACAATGAGCTCAGGCACAGAGCTTTTATAGATGAGGGTTTGAGAAAACTTTTTGACTCGTTCCCAAGAACTGCTCATCCTATGGCCATGCTCTCATCCTCAGTCAGTGCACTTTCGGCATTTTATTTTGA
>JALVWW010000008.1 GCA_027023175.1 Campylobacterales bacterium | reverse complement strand
TAGTCACTACAGCCTAACGAATATGCTTTTTTTACATAGTCTATATCTGACATGGATGTAATGAATATGATAGGAGTATCGATGCCAAGCCCTCTTAGTTCTTTAAGTGTTTCAAAGCCGTTAAGTCCGGGCATATTGATATCAAAAAGAAAAATGTCATAGCTACCAAGTGCATTGTCTTCAAAAAGCTCTTCAGCATTTTGGTAGCCTTTGACAAAATGATTTTTAAGCTCAAAGTAGTTTTTGACCTCTTCTCTTATAAAGTTATCATCCTCAAGGATAAGAATCTTCACCTTCTCTGTCCTTACATCATTCCACTCTCTTGAAGATACTCTTTGAGTCCTTTGGTTTTGTATATACCTTTAACTATATAATTGATAAATACAATCATTTGATTAGGATCTGCATATCCGGGAAGTTGTATTATTTTATTCCAGTTTTTATCAAACATTACTATTTGAGGTGTTGCTTTTACAGCAAAGCCCATTTTTAAAGAGACAGTATTTGTTTTTTTTGGTGGTTTAATGTCGCCCATTTCATATTCGTGATATTCATCGAGAGGAATAGAGTAAACATTGAAATTTTCTTTTAAAAGCTTGTGTAGAGCTTTGTTTTGCTTTATATCTTTTTTAAATATTTTGCAATATGGGCAGGTTTTTGTCTCAAAAAGTAGCATTACATTTTTTCCGTTTGCAACAAGTTTTGTTGTATGTTGCAAGATAGAATCTTTTGCGTTTGAAACAGTTAGCGCCATTAGAATAAATATCAATATATTTATAATTTTTTTCATTATTTCCCCTTCAAATTAGGATTTAGGATTTAGGATTTAGGATTTAGAAAAATTTTCTTTACTCCTTTACCCTTTATCACCTTTGCTCCTATCCTTCCCTATCATTATGCCATTTTTTTCATAAAACTCTTTTAAGGCTTTATAAACTTCTCCATTCTTCCTGTCTTTGCCTAACCAAAGACCGCTTTTTACAAAGTCAAGCGTAACTTTAAACTGTTTTGGAGGCATATAGCCGGGAACTATAAATATACTTTTACCTTTTTTGTCTGCAAAGATTAGAGTAGGAGTAGAGTTTACTTGATAAATATCTATCAGTGTTTTAGTATCAACATCCATTGATTTGTCTTCATGTGGAATTTTATGCATTCTGTTTTTCATGGCATCTAACGAATAGACACTAAAATCATTTTTAAGCTCATTGTAAAGCTCTTTATTGTTATGAATATCAAGATTGAGTTTTGCACAGTAAGGACATCCATCTCTTTCAAAAATGATAAGCATATACTTCCCTTTTGGTTCAAGCGAGAAGCTATCTTTAAATAGATCACTTAAGTCCACTTTTGGAAGTTGATTTTTATCATTTTGTGTAACTTTGACTGTCTCTTTCTTGTGTTCTAAAGCCCCATCTGTTTTTATAAGCTTTGTAGTCTCACTTTTTATAGTTTTTACAGAGGTTTTTTCATCACACCCGCTAAACAAGAACAGAGCTGCAAAGAGCAGCCCTGTTAAAACTTTTTTGAAACATGATGGTTTCATTTTTTAAGTCCTTTTGCGTATCCATGTAGGATTGCATTGACTTTGTTTATATGGTTTTTATCTGTCAATATGCCCGGAGTTGTGTTGACTTTTTTCCAAAGCATATCATTTGTCATATTTTTATGACATCCCATACAAACACCTGTTCTTTCCATTTTTACTCTCATGTCCTGATCAAGTGGTCTAGATGCCGGCCAGTGAGAACCAACATTTGCAAGTTGTTTTCCATCTCTAGTGACAACTTGAGACCATCCAAAATTCATTCCAGGAATTGCTTTCATCTGTACTGTTGTATGAGAAGAAACAAATTGTCCTGTTGCCAGATTCTGAAGATCTATCTTGGTATCTTTGTCCTGGTCAATCATAGGATCTTTTTTGCCATAACCCAAAGCTTTTTGACTTGAGTGACAACTTTCACAGGTTCTAGCTTTAACATCTACAGTATGTGGTTGAACCGGTGACATATCTATAGCATCAACAATATGCCCATTATCATGAACCCTGGCTTGTTTGTTGAGTATAAGAGTTTCACCTTTTGGACCTATAACAGTATAAGTTACTTGACACCCTGGAATTATTGGAGTTACAAGTCCTTCACCATTGATTCCAAGAATTGGATCTTCCCACTCTGTATAGCTTCTGGTTTCGCTTGATTTTCCTATCTGTTTTTTACCTTTAGTGCCTAGTACTGATTCACTGGTTTCACCATTTTTAAAGTGAGTTGAACCACTTGCAATCCAGTCAATTTTGCTCTTACCTTTTCTGTAGTCAGTTTTTACATGGCATCCGTAACATTGTGGAGCCCAGCTTGAGTGACATGCATAACACTCTAGTTTTTGCATATGAACTTTTACAGAGTGCATGGCAACTTCACCTGCTTCAGTAAGTTGTTTTTTGATTTGTCTCTCTTTTAGAAGAGGTACCAATAAATCTTTTCCGCTAGCTAAATGTGCTATAACAGTATTTGAACCTTCTTTTTTAACAACATTACCCAATGGATTACCTCTAGTTGACAATAGATAGCCGCCTTCTGGTTTGTAAACCATACCTTTGTGCATCCATGCAGGAAGTGTTTTTGCCAATCCTCTTGGACCCTCAGGGGCTCCTACAGCCAATTCATTTTCGCCATAACCTATTTTTAATTCCCAAGGATATTTTGTAGTAGTACCATGGCAGTCAGAACACTCTATCTCTACTTGACCCAGAGTAGTTCCAGCTATATTGCCATCACCATGCATATCTATAGAAGTGTGACAATCTTGACAAGTCATGCCGGCTTTAAAGTGAATATCAGACTTTAAGTGAGTATATCTTTTTCCGTGAGTTTTACTCTGAGCTTTGCCGCCCGGCATGAGAGGTGAACCGTAAGGTTGCTCCATCATACCCATATACGAAACACCTATTCTCTTACCTCTGTTGTGACAAGAGTTACAAGTCTCGGGGTGCATTCCGCTAAATGTTACACCAGTAGATGGTACATATACTTTAGCATCTCTTGTTGCTTGTATTTCATGGACTAGTAGATGACCATGCTCTTTTTTATTTATAGTCGGGTCATTTCCTTCATAAAAACCTTCATTTCCATAAGGAATATGACAAGCACTACATCCCATACCTCTCCAATCACCTCTTCCTTTTCTGCCTCTTACACCTATATGGCATCTTTGGCAGTCACTTCTTTGGTAAGAGATACTAGCATTATAGCCCATTCTTTTGATATAAGCTTCATGGCTCTCACCCGGTTTTTGCATTAAATCTGCTGAAGATTGAGGTGGAAGTGGAAGCTGCTTTAATTCTGTAGGGAATTGGTCGGTATATTTTTTAACCATTGCAGTCATATACTTTTTATATGTTTTTGTTCCCCATGCAGGAACTTGACCATCTGTATCTTTTACAGCATAGTCGCCAAATTTTACCTTTTGTGTATCTTCACTACCAAAGGTGTGCAAATTACCTTGTATTTTGCCCGCCTCAGTAGCCATAAGGGCTTTTTTCATATTGCCTACTGTATCAGCATGACAAAGACCGCAAGTTTTATCCATAACCCAATAGCTTCCCGGATCCCTGACAAATGCCTCTAGCCCTCCGGGATGCCCCGGAGCTCCCATATGAGCCTCTTTTTTAGTGGTGGCTTTCGGATTACCGCCATGACAGATAATACAGCCATTCGGATCGCCTACACCAGCACCCAGTGCTTTGATCTGTTGCATCATTTCTGAATCTTGATGCCTTATATCTTCTATTCCTTTGTGACAAGACATACAGTCCGCAAAGACCCAAGAAGACAGCAGGACAACAAAGAGTGCAACTTTGCTTAAACCTGATCTTAGCATTTTCTCTCCTTTTTGTTTTTTGTCAATTTACTTGACTATGCGAAATCATAACAAACAAAAGTGCCTTTAAAGTGCTTTTTCTGATAAAAAATAGTATTTTGCTAAATTTATATTTATTTAAGAAAATAAGATGTAATATTTTGAAAATTATTTGAAAATCTTATATATAGATTATTATGATAACTCTCATAACAAAAGGTTATAATTATGAAAAAGATTCTAATTTTTCTAACTATTTTTATTTTATTATTCTCCTTAAATGCCTCAGAATTGGGGATGGATTGGAGACATGATGTAGATGATGCTAAGGAAGCTGCTTTAAAAGCAAAAAAGCCTATAATTTTATTTTTACATTCAAGAAGCTGTTTTTACTGTCCTAAGATAATTGAACAGGTTTTGCCAAACCCAAAAGTAAAAAAGTTTCTCGATAAAAATTTTATAAAGCTTGAACTTGATACTTCAACAGGCTCTGATGCTATTGAGGATGAAGTGAGCGATCAGGCACCTCCTAGATTTATTGTAAGCATTACTCCCGCATTTATATTTATGGGACCAAATGAAGAAAAACTTGCGAGAAAAGGTAAAAAACATATGATTATATACGGTTTTTGGACACCGCAGCAGCTTATAAAGTGGGGAAAAGATGCTTTGAAAAGATTTAAAAGGCTTTATGGCAAGAAGTATGGGATACAATAGTGATTAGTGATTAGTTTCTAAATCCTAAATTTTAAGGAAAATAAATTGAGAAAGATTATTTTTGTTTTATTGATTGTTGTTATCGCTTTATTTGGGGCAAAAGAGAAAAAAGGCCAAAAATATTATCTTAAAAGATGCTCATCCTGTCATGGCAGTGGTAAAATGTGGGGAAATGTTGCAACACAAGATGAATGGAAAAGTTTTTTTACAAACAATATAAAAGATTTAAAAGAATTTCATACGGATAATCCAAAAGTTTTAAAATATATAGACTCAAAAGATTTTAAAAGAGAAAAAGGGCGTATGTATAGATTTTTACAAGAATTTGCAAATGATAGTGAGACTATTCCAAGTTGTAACAACTAATTTTCTTCTAGTTCTTAGATAAAATTTTTCCTGTTTAAGCTTTTATTTAATGATTATAATGTTAAAATTCCAACTAGATTATTTTTAGGAATTAAAATGAATGATATTGTATTGATTGAAGAGGGTGTCAAGTTTTTGGTTTTGGGCATGACTACAGTATATGTTTTTTTATACCTGATGGTGATAGTCCTTAAAATTGAATCAAAAATAGTTAAAAAATATTTTCCTCCCGCAAAAAAAACTCCTACTCCAACCAAAAGACCGCAAAAAAAAGTATCAAATGATGATGAAGTAGTAGCAGCTATCACGGCTGCCATAATAGAGCATAGAAAATAGATAAGGAAAAAATATGGCAAAGAAACTTATAGATATAATGGATACAAGTTTTAGAGACGGTTTTCAGTCTGTCTTTGGAGCAAGAGTTCTGCTTGAAGATTTTATAGATGTTGTATCGGTTGCAAAAGATGCCGGTATCAGTCACTTTGAGTTTGGTGGAGGTGCCAGGTTTCAAAGTCCGTTTTTTTATCTAAATGAAAATGCTTTTGACATGATGGATAAATTTCGTGAAGTTGTAGGACCGGAGGCCAATTTGCAGACTTTGGCCAGAGGGGTAAATACTGTTGCACTTGATACTGCAAGTAGCGAAATTATAGATCTGCATGCAAAACTTTTTAAAAAACATGGAACAACTACCATAAGAAACTTTGATGCTTTAAATGATGTGGAAAATCTAAAATTTAGTGGAGAGTGTATAAAGAAACATGGGTTAAAACATGAAGTTGTCGTTACAATGATGGAACTGCCTCCGGGATGCAAAGGTGCACATGATGTGGCATTTTATGAAAAAGTTTTAAGAAATATACTTGATAGTGGTATTGAGTATGACAGCGTATGTTTCAAAGACGCCAGCGGCACTTCAAACCCTCATAAAGTATATGAAACCATCAAGATGGCAAAAAGATTGTTGCCTGAAGATGTTCATGTAAGACTTCATACGCATGAAACCGCAGGTGTAAGTGTAGCTTGTTATTTAGCTGCTCTTGATGCGGGTGTTGATGGAATTGACCTGGCTGCAAGTCCAGTCAGCGGAGGAACAAGCCAACCGGATATTTTAACGCTTTTGCATGCGACAAAGGGTACGGATTTTGACCTTGGCGGACTTGATTTAGAAAAGATTTTAAAATATGAGACATTTTTCAAAGAGAAGATGAAAGATTATTTTATTCCGCCTGAAGCAACCGCCGTTTCACCTATCATTCCATTTTCACCTATGCCAGGCGGTGCACTTACGGCTAATACCCAAATGATGAGAGATAATAATATACTTGATAAATTCCCTGAAGTGATAAATGCCATGAGAGAAGTAGTTGAAAAAGGCGGATACGGTACAAGTGTAACTCCTGTCAGCCAATTTTATTTCCAACAGGCATTTAACAATGTAATGTTTGGTCCTTGGAAAAAGATAGCTGAGGGATATGGAAAGATGGTGCTTGGCTACTTTGGTAAAACTCCGGTTGAACCTGACAGCGAGATAGTGAAATTAGCAAGTGAGCAGTTAAAGTTAGAGCCTACAACAAAAACTGCACTTGAACTTGCAAATGAAGATCCAAACAAATCAAAAGAGCACTTTGTAAAAATGCTTGAAGATGAAGGTATTGAAACTACTGAAGAAAATATTTTTATAGCTGCGGCATGTAAAGAAAAAGGTATAGCATTTTTAAAGGGTGAAGCCAAAGTAAATGTTAGAAAAATTAGTCAAATGAAAGAAAAAGATGACAATACTACTAAAAAAGGTGGAAAAAAAATGAGCGGAAGTTATACAGTTGTAGTTAATGGTAAAAAATACAATGTAGATGTAGTCGAAGGCAAAGATGCCAATATCTCGGTCAGTGAGGCAAAACAGTCCAAAGAGGTTAAAAAAGAGACCCCTATTGAGATAGATTCTATTGAAGGTGATGAAGTCTTTTCAACACTTCCTGGAAGTGTATTTAAAATATTGGCAAATGTCGGTGATACAGTCAAAAAAGATGATGTTGTGTTGATTTTAGAAGCTATGAAAATGGAGATAGAAGTTGTTGCGCCTAAAAGTGGTACGATCAAATCCATCAATGTAAGTCAAGGCGAAAATGTGGAAAACGGTCAACTGCTTTTTGTTTTGTAGGAAAATATTAAGGAAAAAATAATGAAAAAAATTCTCTATGTTCTACTTGTGGCAGCTCTATTTTTAGGAGCAGTTAACCTCTATGCTGCCGAAAAGCCTGAAAGTTTTAATCAAAATGTAAAAAAGGAGCATTACTCCAAAGAGTACAAATCAGTTTCTATAGCACAACTGTTTAAAAATTTTTATAAAACAACAGGTATTTATGCTTTTTTAAATCCAAAAGATGGTGCTACAAATGCTCTAGGTGAACCTTTGAGCAAGTTTGCTCAAAGCTGGGGTAGATTGATAATGATAGGCATAACATTTTTACTTTTTTATTTGGCAATTGCCAAGGGGTTTGAGCCTTTACTACTGCTTCCTATTGCATTTGGAGGATTGTTGGCAAACATACCGTTGGCAAACATCATAGGTCATGAAGGTTTTATAGGTACTTTGTTTGATGCAGGTATTAAAAATGAGCTTTTTCCTTTGCTTATATTTATGGGAGTAGGAGCATTAACTGACTTTGGACCATTGCTAGCCAATCCAAAAACCGCACTTTTGGGAGCTGCGGCACAGTTTGGAATATTCGGTTCGCTTTTGGGGGCATTGTTACTTAGTCAATATACCCCGTTTTTTGACTTTTCTCTAAAAGATGCCTCAGCTATATCTATTATCGGAGGAGCTGACGGCCCTACATCTATCTTTGTAGCTTCAAAACTTTCACCTGATTTGATGGGTGCTATTGCGGTTGCAGCATACTCATATATGGCATTGGTACCTATTATTCAACCTCCTATAATGAGACTTTTTACAACCAAAGAGGAGAGAAAGATAAAAATGAAACAGCTAAGAGAGGTAAGCAAGCTTGAAAAATTACTCTTTCCATTGACTGTTTTAGTTCTTTCTATTTTGATACTTCCTGAATCAACTCCTTTGATAGGAGCTTTGACTTTTGGTAACTTTGCAAGAGTTTCAGGAGTAGTAGATAGACTTTCAAATACAATGCAAAATGCTTTGATAAATATTGTTACTATATTTTTGGGTCTTGGAGTTGGCTCAAAATTGGCTGCTGAGAAATTTTTGGTAGCTGATACTTTGGGAATCCTTGCGATCGGTCTATTTGCCTTTGCAATAGGAACTGCTGCCGGTGTAATTATGGCAAAGATTATGAATAAATTTTCAAAAGATCCGATCAATCCTTTGATAGGATCAGCCGGAGTCAGTGCAGTTCCAATGGCAGCAAGAGTTTCAAACAAGGTAGGAATGGATGAAGATAAAACCAATATGCTTTTGATGCATGCCATGGGTCCGAATGTGGCAGGCGTCATTGGTTCGGCGGTTGCGGCAGGTGTGCTGCTTTCGATATTTAAATAGGAGGAGTTTTTAAATATGTCAGTTATAGAAGAGTTGAAAAAAAGCGGTATCCAAAATGTCAAAAAAGTTTTTCACAATTTGGATTATGATGAGTTGTATAATCATGAGATACAAAATCATGAAGGATGTGTAACTGACAGTGGATGTGTAAGTGTAGATACAGGTATATTTACAGGCAGAAGTCCGAAAGACAAATATTTTGTCGATCAGCCGCCATCAAATAAATACATTGCTTGGGGTGATATAAACCATCCGATTTCAAAAGAGGTTTTTGATAAACTTTTTGAAAAAGCCAAAAAAGAGTTGAGTGGCAAAGAGCTTTATGTGCAAGATGCATTTTGCGGTGCTAGCGATAATAGTAAAAAATCTATAAGAGTTATCGCGGAAATTGCTTGGCAGGCACATTTTGTAAAAAATATGTTTATAAGACCCACTAAAGATGAACTTGAAAATTTTAAACCGGATTTCACTCTGTATGTTGCAAGCAAAGTGACAAATGATGAGTGGAAAGAGCAAGGCTTGAACAGTGAAGTTTTTGTAGTATTTAATGTGGAAGAAAATATAGCGGTAATTGGTGGAACATGGTATGGAGGAGAGATAAAAAAAGGAGTTTTCTCCATGATGAATTACTGGCTACCGCTTGAAGGCAAGCTTGGTATGCACTGCTCAGCAAATGTTGGAAAAGATGATGATGTAGCTCTCTTTTTTGGACTTAGCGGAACAGGTAAAACTACGCTCTCAACTGATCCAAACAGAGCTTTAATAGGAGATGATGAACATGGTTGGGATGATGAGGGTGTATTTAATTTTGAAGGCGGATGTTACGCAAAAGTTATAGACCTTGATCCTTCAAGTGAGCCGGAAATTTATGCTGCTATCAAAAGAGATGCACTTTTGGAAAATGTAGTCGTAGATGAAAATGGCCATGTTGATTATGCCGATAAGAGTAAAACGGAAAATACAAGAGTTTCGTATCCTATTTATCATATCGAAAATCACTGCTCAACTTTACAGGCAGGTCATCCAAAAAATATCATTTTTTTAACTGCGGATGCTTTTGGAGTTTTGCCGCCGGTCAGCAAACTTACAAAAGAGCAGGCAATGTACTATTTCCTAAGTGGTTATACTGCAAAAGTTGCTGGGACAGAAAGAGGTATAACGGAGCCCGTTGCAACATTTAGCTCATGTTTTGGCGAACCGTTTTTGCCGTTGCATCCGACAGTTTATGCAAAACTGCTTGGTAAAAAGATAGATGAACATAAAGTGAATGTATATCTTGTAAACACAGGATGGAGTGGCGGAGCATACGGAGTGGGAAAAAGAATGAGCATCAAAGCTACTAGAAATTGCATCAATGCCATACTTGATGGAAGTATAAATGATAGTGAATTTGAAACTATGCCTGTATTTAATCTCTCAATTCCAAAGAGTTTAAAGGGGGTTGACAACAATATACTCAATCCAAGAAATACATGGGCAGATAAGAAAAAGTATGATGAAACAAGAGATAAATTAGCTTCAATGTTTGTAAAAAATTTCAAAAAATATATCACCAAAGAGAGTGATTTTTCAAAATACGGACCCAAAATATAAACTAGGATAAAGGTTTTAGAAGTATAAGCACAATAAAATAATTCTAAAACCTAAATCCTTAATCCCAAACCCTAAACAAAAAGGAATATATTGTCTAAAGTTGCTTCCGGTAAGATAAAAAAATCAAGTTCAAAACTGCTAGATGAGTTTAATGCCTCAATAATGTTTGACAAAGAACTTTACAAAGAGGATATAAAAGGCTCCATAGCTCATGTAAAAATGCTTCAAAAGCAGGGTATCATTACAAATGAAAGTATGCAAAAAATTATTGAAGGCTTAAAAATAATCGAAAAAGAGATTGAAGCCGGTGAGTATAAATTCAGTATAAAAGATGAAGATATACATATGTCTATAGAAAATCGCCTAACCGAACTCATAGGAGATGATGCAAAAAGAATGCATACAGCCAGAAGTAGAAATGATCAGGTTGCACTTGACTTTAGAATGTTTGTTTTAAGAAATTTTAAAGAAATTGTCAGGCTTCTTTTTGAATTAGAATATGTTTTACTTGAGATTGAAAAAGAGCATACTGAAACTATGCTTCCGGGAATGACTCATCTACAACACGCTCAACCCATAAATTTTGCATATCATCTTTTGGCATACAGTTCTATGTTTAGAAGAGATATAGAAAGATTTGAAAACTCTTATGAGAGAAATAATATCTCGCCGATAGGTTGTGCGGCACTAGCCGGTACTCCATACAATAGCGATAGAGAATATGAAGCAAAACTTTTAGGATTTAAAAGCATTAGTGTAAATTGTCTTGATACGGTAAGCGATAGAGACTTTGCATTAGAAATGCTTTTTAATATCTCAGTTTTAATGATGCATATCTCAAGACTTTCAGAAGAGTTAATCCTTTGGAGTAGTAGTGAGTTTGATTTTATTGAACTAAGTGATGAGTATAGTACAAGTAGTTCTATAATGCCACAAAAGAAAAATCCCGATGTCCCGGAACTTTTAAGAGGTAAAACAGGAAGATGTTACGGTAATCTTGTATCGCTTTTGACTGTTATGAAGGGTTTACCTCTTGCTTACAACAAGGATATGCAAGAGGATAAAGAGGGTGTATTTGATAGTGTAAAAACTGCCAAAATATCTATAAAAATCTTAACTCAAGCCCTAAAAACTATGAGTGTAAAAGCTGACAAAATGCAACAAGCTACAAAAGTAGGGCATTTAAGTGCAACTGATTTGGCAGATTATTTGACAACAAAATGCGGATACGCTTTTAGAGATGCTTATAAATTGACCGGAGAGATAGTGGGATATGCCGATGATGAAGGTAAAGATGTAAGTGAGCTAAGCTTGAAAGAGTTGCAAAAATTTGAGCCAAATATAAAAGATGATGTTATATCTGTATTGCAACTGAAAAACTCTATGGATGCAAGAAATTCCCAAGGCGGAACCTCCGTGGAACAGACTAAAAAACAGATAGAACAGTTTGAAAAGTGGCTTGAAAATAGTAGGTAGGATTTAGGTTTTAGGATTTAGGATAAATTGTCACTTTAGTAGATATGTCGCTATGATGATATAAGGGATAAAAAACAGTGAGCTTATAAAAACAATCGTAGTTACCTCTTTTGGTTTGCAGTCAAATATACTTGCTAATGATACATTGGTTATCGCCATAGGTACTAAAACTTCTAGTATTGTTGATTTGAGTGCTATACCTTTGACATTTAGTAAATACAGTATCACCAGTGATATACTTGGCATTATGAGAAATTTTATAAATATTGAAAAACCAAGCAACTTATAATTCATCTGCTTTATCTTTGCTTCATATAAAAATATACCAAAAATCAAAAGTTGCATTATGATAGCGGCGTATGCTCCCATCTGCAGTGTTTTAAAAAATGATTTGTTTATTGAAATGTCAAAGATATTGAAAACTATAGCTATCAAAGAAGCCCATATAATTGGCATCTTGAAAACATTTTTAAAAGATTTAATTATTCCAAAGCTTCCTCTTGAGTATATATATGTACCTACCGTATAGACAAAAAACATACTCATTGTGTTTATCAGGGAGGTATAAATGACCGAACTCTCACCAAAAAGTGCCAATCCCAAAGGTATGCCTATGCTTCCGGTTACTCCCGTAACGCTTGCCATGGAAACTATAGATATATCTTTGGGGTCATTGAAAAATCGTTTTGAAATAAAAATGCTGACAACCAAAGTTGCCAAAGAGATAAAAAGATAGATAAAAGGTATTTTTACAATAGAAATATCAATCTTTTGAGTTAAAAGACCCCAGAAAGCCAAAATTGGGAGCAAAAAATAGATATTTAGCTTTACTATGGTTTTTTCATCCATCCCCTCTTTGAACTTTGCTTTGGCTATATATCCCATTGCAACAAAGAAATATATGGAGAGGATGGATATAAAATTATCCAATTTTGTACCGCTTTATCTTAAAGGTATTTTTTATTTTCATCAGGAGCAAGTTGTGGCCATAAAAGTTTGGTGCCTCCAAGGATATGAAAATGCAGATGCATAACTTCTTGTCCACCATCTTCACCATTGTTTACAATGAGCCTGTACCCTCTTTGATCAAGCTCTAAAATCCTGGCAACCTCCTGGATAAACGGTGTCATTTTTGCCATCAATTCCGGTGTAGCATTTTGAAATCTTTCTATATGTTTTTTAGGAATTACAAGTATATGAATGGGTGCCTTTGGATTGACATCGTGAAAAGCCAGAAACTCATCATTTTCATGGACTTTGTTGCAAGGTATTTCTCCTTTTACAATTTTACAAAATATACACATACGCTACTCCTCTTCTTTTTTATCTGTATTATATCAAAAAAAATGTACAATTAGATTTTAGGATTTAGATTTAGGAATGATTTTGCTTAACTTTAAAAAACAGTTGATTATAACGATAATTTTATTGGTAGTGACTATTTTATTTTTTCAGTTTTCAAATGTTGATGTATGGGTTGAAAATCTTTTTTACAATAGTACAACACATACCTGGCTTATTGATAGAGACAATAAAATACTTAAAGTCATTTTTTATACGGGTATTAAAAAGCTTCTTATCGCTATAGCGGTTATGATGCTGTTTGCTCTTATGGTTTTTAGAAATTCCAAAATTATAAAAGAGTATAAAAAAGGATTGGTTATAGTTGTACTTTCGGCCATATTTGTGCCTGTGATAGTGGGAGGATTAAAAGCTATTACAAATACACCATGTCCTAAAAATACTGATATTTACGGAGGAGTTTATCCTGAAGTAAAAGTGCTAGATAGCTATCCTAAAAATTTTCATCAAAAAAAGAGGGTAAAATGCTGGCCTGCAGGTCATGCAAGCGGAGGTTTTGCACTTTTGTCACTCTTTTTTCTTTTTAAAAGTAGAAAAAATAAAAAAAGAGCTATAGTTCTTGCTATGGTGATAGGGTGGTCTATGGGTCTTTATAAAATGATGATAGGAGACCATTATCTAAGCCATACGATAGTAACCATGCTTTTAGCCTGGCTTATAATCATCATAATAGCTAAAATACTCAAAAGTAACGACTTTACTTGAATTTAATATATTTTTTAGTAAAATATCCCCTTTATATATCATATGAAGGCAAATATTTGAAAAACTATATTCAAAAAATCAAATCTGCTTTGGATTTGGAAGAGCTTGAAAAGCTTAGGATTGAAGTTTTTGGCAAAAAAGGGGTTTTGGCAGCTTCATTTGCAAAGTTGAAAACTTTGGCAAATGAAGAAAAGAAAACTTATGCTCAGGAGATAAACAATCTCAAAAATGAATTAACCCAAATATTTAATGAAAAAAAAGATGAGCTTGCCAAAAACCATACCCAAAAGCTTATGGAGAAAGAGGGTGTGGATGTGACTTTGTTCGATGCCGCATGTGAAAGCGGTGCTTTGCATCCGGTTCAAGCTACCATGGATAAAATCATAGAATACTTTTTAAATATGAATTATGAGATACAAGAGGGTCCTTTGGTCGAAGATGACTTTCACAATTTTGAAGCTTTGAACCTACCTCAGTTTCACCCGGCACGTGATATGCAAGATACCTTTTATTTTAGAGATAGTATGCTTTTAAGAACTCATACATCACCTGTACAGATAAGAACAATGCTTTCAAAAAAGCCTCCTATCAGGATAATAAGTCCGGGTGCGGTTTTTAGAAAAGATTTGGATCTTACTCATACTCCCCAGTTTCATCAGGTTGAGGGACTTGTTGTAGAAGAGGGTGATAAAGTATCATTTTCCAATTTGAAATTTATCTTGGAAGATTTTTTGACTTTTATGTTTGGAGAAGTAAAAGTAAGATTTAGACCAAGCTTTTTTCCTTTTACAGAACCCAGTGCAGAAGTAGATATAAGTTGTATCTTTTGTAAAGGTAAAGGGTGTAGGATTTGTTCACATACCGGATGGCTTGAAGTCTTGGGATGTGGAATGGTTGACCCAAATGTTTACAAGGCTGTGGGATATGAAAATGTCAGTGGTTTTGCATTTGGACTCGGTGTTGAGAGATTTGCAATGCTACTTCACCAAATACCGGATCTTAGATCTTTATATGAGGGAGATTTAAGACTTTTGGAGCAGTTTAAATGATAATCACTAGAAATTGGTTGAATGAGTGGATAGATATAAGCGACAAAACAAGTGAAGAGATATGCGATACTTTAAATTCAATAGGATTGGAAGTTGACAGTCTGACAAAGATAAGAATCCCAAAAAAAGTTGTAGTCGGTTTTGTAAAAGAGTGTATAAAACATCCTGATGCTGACAAGCTTTCTGTTTGTCAAGTAGATATTGGAAAAGAGAGCATTCAGATAGTTTGTGGGGCAAAAAATGTTAAGGCAGGGCAATATGTGCCTGTTGCAACCGTGGGAGCAGTTTTAGGCAAAGATTTCAAAATTAAAAAAGCCAAACTCAGAGGTGTTGAGTCGAGCGGTATGATATGCTCCTCTTCCGAGATAGGGCTACCTGAATTAAATGACGGGATACTTGAGCTTGATGAGAGTATCGGAGAGCTTGTTGTCGGCAAGGAGCTTTGTGAGTACAAACTTTTAAACGATGATATCATAGAGATAGAGCTTACTGCCAACAGAGGTGACTGTCTTAGTGTATTTGGTGTAGCAAGAGACCTTAGTGCCGCATATGAGAGAGAGCTCTGTTTTGTAGAGGATATGAGCGATGTTGATGGAAGTTTGGGTATAGGAAGAGTTCTTTCGCTTAGTTCAAAAGAGGGTAGCTACTCCTCTTTGCTTTATAAAGTATTTCAAAAAGAGGATATAAAAGAGGCGTTGCTTTTGAAATTAAGAGTAGCTTTTGTCGGCAAAAAGCATGATAATGTATATGAAATATATAAAAATTATGTAACCCACTCTACGGGAGTTATTATAAAATTATACTCATTTGATGTATGTGAAAATGACGGTAAATGTAAACTTGAGTTGAAAAAAGATAAAGACGGTATAGAGTATGTAAAAATAGGAAAGAAAAAATCATATATCGGTTTTGATGAAAGTAACGGCTTGAAACCATCAAATGATAGTGAAATTATTATCTATGAGGCAAGTTATGCGCATCCTGATACTATTTCAAAAGCCGGTAAATTCTTTGATACCAAAAACGATGCTACATTTTACCACTCCAGCAGAGGTAGTGAGCCAAATCTGGAATTTGGTACAAAACTTTTTAAAATCATTTCAAGTAAGTACTCTAAAGTAAAATGGTACAGCGGGGCTGAAATTATTGACAACAGACCGGAAGAGTCAGTAATCAATGTCTATATAAGCAAAATAAATGCTTTGATAGGTCAAGATATCCAAAAGAGTAAAATAGTTTCAATTCTTAAAAGCCTGGGATTTGTAGTGAGAATGAAAGATGAATTTGACCTGATGAGTGTAAAAATTCCTCTTTTCAGACACGATATATCCAACGAAGAAGATATAGTTGAAGAGATTGTAAGAGTCGTTGGTATTGACAATATCATATCATCCCCTTTGGAGTTTACTGAATCAAACAATCAAAACAGTGCTTTAAAAAATTATAGAAAAAGAGTTTATTTTAGACAAAAAGCTGCTTCAAGCGGTTTTTTTGAAATAACCAATTATATATTTACCGATAGCAGCAAACTTGAGAAGCTAGGATTTGAGCATACTGTAAAGCCAAAAGAACTTATAAACCCTGTAACAAAAGAGTTAAATACCCTTCGTTCAACTTTGGCGGTAGGTCTGCTTGAAACAAGTGAAAGAAATTTTAAATATGGTAAAAAAAGCATAAGACTTTTTGAAGTGGGTGCCGTATTTGACAAAGAGAGAAATGAGAGTTTGAAATTATCTTTCATTTTTAGCGGTGAAGTAGAAAGAGCAGCCATAAGAAATCAGGGAAAACCCAAAATCATAGACTTTTTTACATTTGCGCAAAAAATTTCATCTATTATTGGAGATTTTGAGATAGAAAAAAGTGAAAATCCACACACTTTCCTCTCTCCTTACGAATCAGGCAGAATTGTAAAAAATAAAAAAGATATCGGCTACATAGGTAGAATTCATTTGGATATCGAAAATGAGTACGATTTGCCTAAAAGCTATCTGTGTGAGATAGATTTTGATGCGTTGAAACTTGACGAGCATAGTGTAAAAGCATATTCAAAATTTCCTTCTTTAGAGAGAGATTTTAGCTTTTTGATTCCAAAAGAGATAGCTTATACAAATGTCAAATCCTTAATTTTATCTGTTTTACCAAAAGAGGTAACAGAGTTTTATCCTATAGATATATATGAAAGCAGTGAACTAAAAGGTAAAATCAGCCTAACCATTAGATTTGTTCTCCAGTCGTTTGAAAAAACTTTAAATGATGATGATATCAATGCAATTCTTTCACCGATACTTGAAAAATTGAATGAAAACGGAATAAAGCTTAGATGAGTTTGTTGAGAGTTTATAAAAGTGATGGTTTTAATGTAGAGATTGATGCAATCGCCAGTGATAAATCAATCTCTCACAGATGTGCTATATTTTCACTTTTAAGTGATAAGCCCTCTAAAATAAGAAATTATCTAAAAGCCGAGGATACCATCAATACACTTTATATCATTAAAAGTCTCGGTGCTACGGTATCGCAGAGTAATGATGAACTTTTGATAACTCCTCCGGAAAAATTGTCTGAACCCGCTGCTATACTTGATTGTGGCAACTCAGGAACCGCTATGAGATTGTTTTGTGGTTTTTTGTCTTCAAAACTCGGTTTTTTTGTGCTTCACGGTGACAAGTACTTAGCCCGTCGTCCTATGAAAAGAGTAGTTGAGCCGCTGAGAAAAATAGGTGCGATTATTGACGGGAGAGAGAATGGAAATTTTCCTCCTCTTTGCATAAGAGGTTCAAACACTCTTGAAGGTTTTGAATATGAGAGTAAAATTGCTTCAGCTCAGGTAAAAAGTGCCATGATACTGGCAGCCTTGAATGCCAAAAGTATATCAACATATATCGAGCCCACTTTAAGTAGAGATCACAGTGAGAGAATGCTTGGTGCAATGGGGGCAGATATTTCAACATCGTTGCAGAATAATGGCAAAAACAAGATAGTTGTAAAGCCCCTTGAAAAGAGCCTTGAGCCACTTGAGATAGATGTTCCCTCAGATCCTTCAAGTGCCTTTTTCTTTGCAGTTGCGGCAGCTATTTCAAAAAATTCTACCGTCATTTTAAAAAATATACTTTTAAACCCCACAAGGATAGAAGCTTTTGAAGTATTAAGAAAAATGGGTGCAGACATAAAGTATATCGTTAAAGATGAAAAGTATGAAAAAGTTGGGGATATAGTAGTCAAAAGCTCATCTTTAAAAGGTGTGGAAGTCAGCCAAAATATTGCATGGCTTATAGATGAGTTGCCGGCACTGTCCATAGCCATGGCGGTGGCTAAAGGAAAAAGTATTGTCAAAAATGCTAAAGAGCTTCGGGTCAAAGAGAGTGATAGGATAAGCAGTGTAGTTGAAGGACTGCAAGCTTGCGGTATAGAAACAAAAGAGTATGAAGACGGATATGAGATTATAGGCTCCAAAATAAAAAATGCTCATATCAACAGTCATGGAGACCACAGGATTGCAATGAGTTTTGCAATTGCCGGCTTGATTGACGGAATGAGTATCGACGATACTGAGTGTATCAAAACATCTTTTCCGAATTTTACGGATACCTTAAGAAAAATTACAAGGATAGAAGTTGGAGATTAGATTGGCTAAAAGCTATGGATTTTGTTTTGGGGTAAAAAGAGCTATAAAAATAGCTGAAGAGTCTCCAAACAGCACTACTATTGGTCCTCTTATACATAACAATGAAGAGATAAACAGACTGAAAAACAGCTTCAATGTTGATACCATCAAAGATTATACCGAAGCTAAAGATATAAAAAAAGCTATCATAAGAACCCACGGAATTACAAAAGAGGGATTTAAAACTTTAAGAGAAAAAAATGTAAACATAATCGACGCAACCTGTCCTTTTGTCTCAAAACCTCAAAATATATGTGAAGAGATGAGTAAAAAAGGGTATCAGGTGGTAATGTTTGGGGATATCAATCATCCTGAAGTTAAAGGAGTGATTAGTTATGCTCAAGGTGATGTTGCAGTTGTTTTGGATGTAAATGAGTTGAAAAATATAAAATTTCATTCTAAAGTCGCTGTCATATCACAAACTACGAGAAAATTTGAAGATTATACAAAAATTGTAAACTATATAATACCAAAAGTTAAAGAAACAAGAGTATTTAACACTATCTGTAATGCAACTTTTGAAAATCAAGAGGCTGTTAGAGAATTATCACTTGAGTGTGATGTTGTTATCATAGTTGGTGGAAAAAATTCATCAAATACAAAGCAGTTATATACTATTGCAAAATCAAACTGCTTTGAGAGTTATTTGATTGAAAATGAAAATGAACTGAAAAAAGAGTGGTTTTTGGATAAAAAAATATGTGGAATTAGTGCCGGTGCTTCAACGCCTGATTGGATTATTCAAAAAGTTGTGGAAAAAATTAAAGAAATAAATGGTATAATAGATAATTCGTGATTTATGATCAGTAATTCGTGATTGGATTGGAGAGTTTTGAGTTTTGAACTTGTCGAGTTTAAAACTTAGAGCTCGGGGCATCTCTAATACTAGGTGATATCCACAACATCTTCAGCTTTTGTATAGACAAGGCACATCTTTGAAGGCTTAGCCGTAGCTAAGCCCAAAAGATGTAACGAAGTATATATAAAAGCTGAAGATGCCCAAAGGGTGGACTTTGCAGACGCAATCTTACACAAGATATTTAATCATCTTAGCTACGGCTAAGACTCATAAATCTCTTGCACAATCTTACATCTGCAAAGCCCATTTGTGGGTATTACCTATTATTAGAGGTGTCCCTTAGCTCTAAAATTTTTCGAAAAATTTTACAAAGGAAGTGTGATGGCAGAGGTGAACGATAAAGTTCTATCAGACCAGGAGGTTAACGAAAATGAAGAGCATGTAGAAGATTTTGCTACGATGCTGGAGGAGTCTTTCAAAAAAGAGACAAGCGGTGAAAATGTAGTTGATGGTGTTATTGTCGAAATAAATGACAATATTGCATTGGTAGATGTTGGTAAGAAAAGTGAAGGTGTTTTAAATCTATCCGAAATTACTGATAAAGAAGGCAACATCAAGTACAATGTGGGTGATAGTATCAAGGTAGTGATAACCGGATACAGAAATGAAAGACCGAGTGTTTCTCATAGAAAAGCTCTGAAAAAAGAGAAAGTCAAAGAATTTATTAAAAATTATTCTGAAGAGAGTGATGATACAATTGAAGGTAAAGTTGTCGGTAAAAACAGGGGCGGCTTTATAGTTGAAAACGAAGAAGGATGTGAATTTTTTCTTCCAAGGTCTCAAGCAGCTTACAGAGATGTAAATGCATTAGTTGGGAAAAATATAAAAGCCAAAGTGTTAAAAGTTGACAAAGATAGTGAATCAATAATAATATCAAGAAAAAAATTCCTTGATGATGACAGAAAAAAGAAAAAAGAACTGATTGACCAATTGCTTGAGAGTGGTGAAGTTGTAGAGGGAGTTATCAAAAAGATAACAACTTACGGTATGTTTGTTGATATAGGCGGAGTTGACGGGCTTGTGCATTATAGTGAGATAAGCTATAAGGGTCCTGTAAATCCTGCAAGTCTTTATAAAGAGGGTGAAAAGGTAGCAGTAAAAGCTATAAAGTATGATAAAGAAAAGAGACATTTGTCACTTTCGGTCAAAGCAGTGCAGAGTGACCCATGGGAAGGCATAAAAGATCAGCTTGAAGTCGGTGATGTTATAAAAGTAACTGTTAGCAATATAGAGCCTTACGGAGTATTTGTTGATATCGGAAACGATATAGAAGGATTTTTACATATAAGTGAGATTTCATGGGATAAAAATATCAAAAATCCAAAAGAGTATGTTAGTATCGATGAAGAGCTTGATGTTGAAGTTATAGAGATAGATACCGAAAGTAGAAGACTAAGAGTAAGCTTGAAGAATCTAAAACCTAAGCCTTTTGAAGAGTTTATACAAAAGTATAAAACCGGCGATGTTGTCAAGGGAGTTATAACTACATTGACAAATTTTGGTGCATTTATCAAAATAGATGGAGTCGAAGGACTTTTGCACAATGAAGATACATCATGGAACAGAAGTGACAAATGTAAAGAATTATACGAAGTAGGACAGGAGCTCGAAGTAAAAATTACAAGAATAGACAGAGATAGTGAAAAAATATCTCTTAGCGTAAAAGAGTTATTGGAAAATCCTGTACAGGTTTATGCAAAATCACACAAAGTCGGAGATATTGTAGAGGGAGTTATAAGAGATATCAAGGATTTTGGTGTTTTTGTAAAACTTGATGAAAATGTTGATGCTCTTATAAGAAAAGAGGATTTGGGTGACCTAAAGATAGAAGATCTTAAAGTTGGTGATCCGATTGAGTCAGTTATTGACTATATAG
>JALVWW010000007.1 GCA_027023175.1 Campylobacterales bacterium | reverse complement strand
GGAATTGCCAAAAAAAGTACAATAACCGCCCCAAGCAGCAAAAATATCGCAATCATCCCTTTGTCTCTTAACTCGTGATTAGTGATTGATTGATTTTTCAATCTATTACCTTCATCGTTAATTTTTCATTTTTCATTTTTCATTCCCCTTTATCTCTTCAATATCTTTACTATCTATACACATAAGACAGCTTTTTCCCTCTTTAAGCTCAAGCTTATCAAACATATTTTTAGGAATTTTAGCAAAGACTACTCTTTTTTTAACTTTAGCAAAGACTTTATAATGATCTGTAATGTCCAAAACAGTCTCTATCTTGCACTCATCACAAAATTCTTTGTCGTTTTTTGTGTAAGAGAAGAGTATCCTGTTTGGATCTACTGAAAAATATTTCTCTCTTTTTTCTCCACTAAAATTAAAAAAAGAGCCTTTAAAAATATTTTTGAAACCTAAAAATTTTGCAACCTCTATGCTTGAAGGTCTATTTAAAACATCATTTGCTCTGCCGATTTGCAAAATCTTTCCATCAAGCATCACAGCAATTCTGTCTGCTAAAAATGAAGCTTCTTTAAAATTGTGAGTTACATGTATGATGGTGGTGTTGTATCTTTTGATAATACTCTTTAGAAGTTTCATAATAACACTTCTAAGTGTAGGATCAACTGCACTCAAAGGTTCATCAAGCAGCAAAAGTTTCGGTTTTGAGTATATTGCTCTAGCTAATGCTACTCTTTGTTTTTCACCGCCACTTAGATGAGTTATATCTCTATCAAGCAAATGCTTTATATGTAAAAATTCGCTCAAATCCTCTAATAATTGTTCTTTATCTTCTATCTCTTTATATCTTGCACTATAAGTAATATTCTCTTTTACACTCATATTGGAAAAGAGCATAAAATCTTGATACACAAAGCCAAAATCCCTCTCTTCAGGAGATAGATAAGTTATCTCTTTGCCATCTAAAAAGATATGACCTTTTATACCACTTAAAAGTCCTGCTACACTTTCAAGTAACATCGTTTTTCCACTTCCTGTTTTTCCAAGGATAACAAAATAGGAATTTTTTTCAACTACAAAGGAGAGTTTATCCAAAGCAAAACTCCCCTTTTTTACAAACAGATCTTTTACTTCAAGCATTATTGACCTAGTATGCTCGCATCACCGGTTATTACAGGTGGATTTATAACACCTTGTCCATTTTTTTTCATTATCTCTTGTCCTTTAGGAGATATAACAAATTTTACAAATTTTACTGCACCCTCCTTGTTTCTTGGCAAATTTTCATCTGCATTTTGCACTACTGTAATACCATATATCATAGGAGCACCCTTTTTTACTATCCAAGATCCAGGCTTTTTACCTGTTATTTTAAATGAAACCTGCTTATAAAATTTTGCATATTTTTGGCTTTTTAGACTTATTTTTGGCGGTAAAGATATATACTTTAGTCCATGCTGTTTGGCAACTGACTTATAGATAAAAAGATAGTCATAAGCCCCAGCCTCCAAGAGTCCTAACAAATCAGTCTCTTTTGGTCTTACTATAACTTTACTTTTATCCTCTTCACCGTTTGTATAACTATCCCCATATCCAAAAAGTTTATCATAAAATTTTGGCTTATTGTAGTAGATGCCGGCAAGTTTGGCTACCAAAATACTCCTATACCCGCAAGGATCAAGATTGGGGTTAGAATGACCTACCTTGACACCTTTTTTCAAAAGTATATCAGTCCAATTTTTCTCATTTATCATATTGGCATATTTTGAGTGAGATGTGTAAGCTATCACCATTTCATTAGTTGCAAATCTTATATCAAACTTTGCATAAGTCGGTATCAAAAGATTGTCTATCACTTTATATGCCGCACTAGCCATCACATCTGCGGGTTTATGAACATCTGTTATCTTTCTAGCACAAGCTCTGCTTCCGGCAGCTTCTCTTACTATATCATACTGAGGATACATCTTTTCAAAAACTTTCTCCATCTCAGAAAAAGGTACAGACAAACTCCCCGCATGAAACACTACAATCTTCTCTCTAGCAAACAAAAACCCAACTAAAACCATCAAAACTAAAAAAATTTTCTTCATTTCCACTTTCCTTAATTTTTCATTTTTAATTTTTCATTTTTCATTTAAGAAGCACCGCTTCCACCTCATCCCCCACTTTCACCATACCTTGCCCCTCTTTTGTAATCATTACGGCATTACTCTCATAAAGAGGCAAAAGCATTCCTGAACCTATTTTATTATCTCTTGTTACTTTAAATTCTCCATTTTTATAATATCCAAGCACTATATTTGCTCTATTTGGTTTAAATTTAAACTCTTGGACATTGATAGCTTTTACGGTTTCAAGCTGATATTTTTTATACCCTTGAAGTTTTAAAAGCACAGGAATAGAAAGCAATAAAAGATTTAACATTGTTGTCAAAGGATTGCCGGGCATCGCCATCACGAAAGTTTTACCCATTTGCCCCATCATCGTAGGGCGACCGGGCTTTACATTGACTCCGTGAAAAAATTCAACTAAACCGTTTTTTAAAAAGGCTTCCTCTAAAAAGTCGGCATCCCCCATGCTAATACCGCCTGTTGTGATAATCACATCATAATCTTTCAATCTATCAATAAATTCAACCGTTTTATCCAAATCATCAGGAATAACCCCGACATAATCGGGTTCAAACCCATACTCTTTTAGCTGAGCTATGATACCAAATGAGTTGGCATTATATATCTCATCTTCACTTGCCTCTTGCCAAGGCTCTTTTAGTTCATTGCCGGTTGATGCTACTGCAATGAAAAGTTTTTTATAAACTTTTACTGTCGGTATCCCCTGAGCTGCCAGTAGTGCGATCACTGATAAATTTATCTTTTGACCATTTTTAAAAAGCGACTCACCCTCTTTCAACTCTTCGCCTTTTAGTCTTAGGGCATTTCCTTTTTTTAGATGAGTCGGCACTTTGATATACTCATCATTTACCTCCAAACAATCCTCAATTGCCACAATAGTATCGGCACCACTAGGTACTTTAGCTCCTGTCATTATCTTGTAGCACTCATTTTTTTGAAGTATCTGCTTTGGTTCATCTCCGGCATAAATGGTATCTACAACTTTAAGTTTATTTTCTATATCTTCATACCTAAAAGCAAATCCATCAAGTGCTGAATTGTTAAATGATGGAACATTTTTTCTTACTTTTATATCTTCAGCTAAAACTCTACCTAAAGAGTCGTTTAAAAAGACAACTTCACTTGATAACTCTTTTTTTGCATTTTGAAGTGCTAAGTTTTTAACTTCTTCAAAAGCTAAAATACCTAATTTTTTCAATCCTTACCTCCTCTTGGTTTTAAAAACAGCTCTTTAAACCTTTTGTTTGCAAACTCCTCTATCTCTCTTTGGAGTTGTTTATATTTGGTTATATACTCCATCGCTTTGGGAGTAAGTTTTGTACCGCTATTTTCACTATTGCCTTTTTGAGTGATAACCAAAACATCATCAAGATTTTTTTGTAAAAGATTTATATGTGACCAAGCTTTTTTATAATTCATCTCTAAATTTTCTGCCGCTTTTGCAATAGAGCCTGTCCTTTGGATCTCTAAAAGTATCTCTGTTTTTCCTTTTCCAAAAAGTAACTCTTTTCGCTGATTTTCCATCCAAGTTTTTGTCTTTACATAAAGCCTTGTTCTCTTTTTTTCCTTAAAACAGCCGAGCTCACAATGTGTAACATCTATATTTTTAACTTCCAAAGTTCCTCTGACTGTTTTAAGTCCCACACCTCTTGCCACCTCTCTTGCAATCTTGCAAACCACTTTATTATCATCATTCAAATGCGGTTTTAACCTATCATATACTACTTTAGAATATTCTCCTTTTTCAAGCTTTCCAAATTGTCCAAGTCCGCAATCAGTTATGCGTATGCCCATCTCTTTGGCAGTTTTACCTACTTCCGGTACAGGAACTTTTGTCTTGGCTGCAACTTTATAAGCACTTGCACAGGTCAGTTTACCCTCACTATTTAATGTACTTCTTATAGCTTCTTGCAGATTCATATCTCAACTCTCCCGGGATTTCTATAGATATTCATACTTTTTCCCCTTACAAACCCTATCAATGTAAGTCCAAAAGTTTGGGCTATCATCAAACCTCTACAAGTAGAAGCCGTCCTTGATGCAAGTATGGGAACTTGATGCACAACAGCTTTTGCCACCATTTCCGAACTCAGTCTTCCGCTAACCATCAAAAAAGAGTGCGTTATATCATATCCATTCAAAAGTGCTTTACCGACAGCTTTATCTATAGTATTGTGTTGAGCTATATCTTCTCCTATAAAATAAGTATCTTTATCTATATAAATTTTTGCAGTATGGACACAGCCTGTTTGCTCATACAAAGGACACTGCCCATAAAAAGTCTGCATCTCATCAAAAAGTAAATCTGCTTTTATAGAAAAGTCGGTTATTATAGTTTTTGCCTTTATTGCTTTTGGAGATATCTGGGAGCTTTGCGCTTTTCCGCAGCCACTTACTATAACACCCTCGCTATTAAGTTTTTCTATATTTGCTTGATTTGTTTTTGCATCAATTAAAATCTCATAATTTCTTTCATCTTCTGTTTTAACTATTATTTCTTTTATATCATCTACTTTATCTACTATCTTTTCACCGATAATATACCCTATAATCAACTCTTTTAGATCTAAAGGTACTGCCATCATAGAGGTTATCTTTTTACCATTTACAACAATATCAAGCTTTGCCTCCCTGATAAGAGTATCTTCAACTATAATTTTTTTACCGTTTTTTATCTTGGTAACTTCTGTTAAATAAATAGGCTCCATTCTTTCTTTACTCCTTTGTTCTCCCATCCACCTTTACACCTTACTTTTTATGGCATTGAGACAATTTACAAATATGCTATTTTAGCATATTTTATAATAAACTGACCTTACACACCTTATGCCATTCTTGATGAACATTAAAGCATTTCACCCAGAGGCAAAAAGTTGAAGAGCTACTTGTTTAGTAATTTGAAACTTTATAACGAAGCAAGGGAGTGCTTTAATGTTCACCCTAAAGGGCAAACAAATAAGGCATTATCTGGCTTCGTTAGATTTTCTCATCTTAGCTTTGGCTAGGATTTCAAAAATCTGCCTTGCATCTAATACCTTCTTTACTTGTCAAGAGTGGTATAAGGTGCATAAGGTCAGTTTGCAAAAATAGTTTGTGCCATCTTTTTTAATTAAGGAGGTATCAATTAAGATGGCACAAACTTAGAAAAACTTACTCTTTTCCTATAAGTTTCTTATAAAATGAGCTATGCAAATG
>JALVWW010000006.1 GCA_027023175.1 Campylobacterales bacterium | reverse complement strand
GCTCCTTTTATATTTTTAACCCCGGTCATCTCAAGTTTGTATCTTATATTTTTCTTTAGTGAGACTTTTTTAAATATTTATCTTATAGGTATGATTTTGGTGATATTATCAGGAGTTGTAGGAACGGCTTAAATTAGAGGTGTTCTATATTATCTGCTAACATATTCATTATCAATCGAATAATGATCTCCTTTTGTTCCGGCAAAGAAGTGGCTACAAGCAAGGTGAGTGCAGCCAATGCATTATCGTTGATCCTTGCTTCATCGTTTGGTTTGTAAAGGATGGCGTTTTTGTGCAAGAATAAAACAAAAAGATAAGCTCCTATCCGCTTGTTGCCATCATTAAAAGGATGTCCTTTGACGATGTAGTAGAGTAGGTTTGCCGCTTTTTGCTCTACTGAAGGGAGTAGGTCTTCACCGCCAAAAGACTGATAAATATTTAAAAGATTACCTTTGAACTCTCCTGCTTTTTCGTTGCCAAAAAGTTCGGTGGCTTCCCCTTTTGCCATCAGATCCTTTTTGAGTGCCGCTATTGCCTCTTTGGCTTCATCGTAATCAAGGATAAAGCGTTGCTCTTTAGTTGTGATCACCTCCTGAAGCGTCTGCTCATCATATCCTTGCAATAATGCCCAACTTTTTGCATAATTTCCGATTATCTCTATAAAACCTTTTGCTTCACTATCTGCAAGAACTCTACTCTCTACGGCTTGTTTGATAGTTTCGATAGTCCTCTCGAGCTCGGTAAAATTCTCTTTTTTCAGTCGTTCTTGGTCGAGAGCATAACCTTTTAGAAGATACTCTTTTAAAATCTTGGTTGCCCATTTACGAAACTGTGTTGCTCTTTTACTGTTTACACGATAACCAAGAGATATAATCATGTCAAGATTGTAGTAATCAATCTTACGAGTTATGCTCCTTGCTCCCTCTTTTTGAACTGTTGCATTTTTTGCAACAGTTGATTCCTCGTCTAATTCACCCTCCTTAAAAATATTGTGGATATGTCTTGATATAACCGATTTATCTCTTTCAAAAAGTTCACAAAGTTGTTTTTGGCTTAGCCATATAGTATCTTTGTTTACTGTAGTTTCAAGCTTGACTCTCCCATCTTCATAAATAACAATTTCACTCATATTGCATATCCTAAAGTAAAAAATTTTTATCAATTGTATCCAAACTACCCTAAAATGAAAAAGCAATTTTCTCCTATACTCCAAATCACTTTTTGGGTATAATTAACCCAAAATTTGCAATAGTATTTGTTACAGTAGTGCTTATGCTTGGAGATTAGAGGCTTTTAAAAAAGTTGAAGTCTTTATTTGCAAGGTAACAAGTTGAAACTTTTTTTAAGAATCTATAGCTTCAATGATGAGCACTAATGTAATAAACTCTATTGCAAAATTTGGGTTTATATATGATAAAACTTTTAAAAAATACCCTTTTTGAAAATGCACAGGGGTTAAATGCACACTTTGAAAAACATTATCATGATACTTATACCATAGGTATAACTTACGAAGGGTTATTGAAGCTTAATAAAGTAAACAGTACCGTAGAGTATCTAAAACACTCTTGCCGGGTAAACAATCCGGGTGAAATTCACTATGGAGTATCCAAAGAGTGGTCACATGTCAATTTTTATCCAAGGGTTGAACTACTTTCAAAGATATATGAAGAGATATTTTTTGAACAAAAGATACCGCTTTTTAAGCAGCATATTATCAATGACCATACACTTTTTGTAAAACTTCATAACTTTTTCCTATCTGTTTATCAAAACAAAGAGGATATACAAACTGAAAGTCTGCTTATCGAAGCCTTATCATATCTCATACTAAATTATACATCTTATACTAAAAACAAAATAGTGTTTGGCGGTGATAAAAAGATGATAAAAAACAGCATCGAGTATATAAAAAGCAATGTTGATAAAAATATCACTTTGGATGAATTATCCTCTATCTCAAACTTAAGCAAATATCACTTTTTAAGGATTTTTAAAAGAGAGCTTGGCATTACGCCTCATCACTTCATCATCAATGAAAAGATAAATTATGCAAACTCTTTGATACAAAAAGGTATCTCTTTGAGTGAAGCCAGTTTTAGTGCGGGTTTTAGCGACCAGTCTCATTTTACAAGAAACTTTAAAAAATATTACGGACAGACTCTCAAAAAAGGCAATTTTGTCCTATACTAAACTTGCAAAATATAGTAATATTGTGCAAAATTTTGAATAAAGGATAAAAGTGCAAGAAAAAGAGAAAAACCTACTTCACATACTCCTCTTTTTTGCAATGATTGGATGGGGAGCTTCCTGGATAAATGCAAAAGTTTTGAGCCATTATATCAATGCTTATGATATGGTATTTTTTCGTTTTTTTATCACAGGGATTGGTATGGTGCCTATCATATTTTACTTTAAAGAGTCTTTCAAGATCGATCTTAAAAGTTTTTTGGTCGCTTTTTTGGCTTCATTTGTTTTTATAGCCTATATGAAATACTACTTTTTAGGCACCAAGTACGGCACAGCAGCTTTGGGAGGAGCTTTTGTAACTACACTTGTACCTATACTTACTTATCTTTTTTTAGCCCTTTTAAAAGAGAAAAAACTTCAAAAGAAAGACTACCTAGCTCTTACTTTGGGGGCTTTAGGAGTTTTAACTATGCTTAATGTTTGGAGCTTTAACTTAAAAGATATACTTGCCATACAAAACTTATACTTTATCTTAGCCTCTATACTTTGGCCTATTTTTACTATCATCAGTTCAAAAGCCAAAAAGGTTTCACCTATTGTTTTTAGCTTTTATCTTTATCTTATAACTATCATCTTAGATGGAGTATTTTTTGTGGACTTTAAAACTATCAAGTATGAAAGTTTCGACTTTTACTTTTGGATAAATATGCTTGGACTCTCCATCATCAGCTCCGTTTACTCAAATACTATATATTTTATAGGCATAAGTAAACTAGGAGCCGGCAATGTAAGCACTTTTATATTTTTAGTACCTTTTTCAGCTATCATCTTAAGTGCTATCTTTTTACATGAACATATAAGCATCTCTATCATCATAGGAACTATCATGACCTTATGGGCTATAAAAATACTTAATAATATAAAATTTAATTTCATAAGATAAACTTCCAATTTACCTCTTTGTGATATAATTTATAAAAAATTAGGAGGGCAAAGATGCTAAAAGACATATTATATACCGGACTTGGCATGGGAGTATTGTTCAAAGAGAAAGTTCAAGCAGAATTGCAAAAGCTTGAAGAGGAAGGAAAGATAAAAAAAGATGATGCTGCCGCTCTTTTAAAATCACTCAGCCAAAAGGGCGAAGAGGAGGAAAAAAGAGTAAAAGAGATATTTAAAAAAAGCATTAAAGAGGTGATTAAGGAGCTAGGTTTAGCAACAAAAGAGGATATAAAAGCTCTAAAGGATGAATTATCCAAAAAATAAGCTACTTTAATCCAAAAAGAGTTTGGTCTGTTTTTCTCTTTTTGCTTAGTTTATATCTTCTTATAAAGAAAAAGAGGAGCTTTTTAGGTTTAAAACCTCTTAAGCCAAAAGAGTTAAGAGAGAGCATCACAGCTTTGGGAGCTAGTTTCATAAAATTGGCTCAAGTATTGGCTACTAGGAGTGATTTTTTTACCGAAGAGTATCTAAAAGAGTTAAAAGAGCTTCATGATAGACTTCCTCCTATGAGTACAAAGGAGTTTGAAAAAGTTTATCAAGCAGCTTTTAATGATAAAGATTGTTTTAAAAGTTTTGATAAAACTCCTATAGCTTCAGCCTCTATCGGGCAAGTACATATCGCATATCTTAAAAATTCACAAAAAGTAGCGGTAAAGCTTAGAAGAAAGGGTATCGCTTCGCAAGTAAAAGCTGATATAAATATACTCAATTTTTTCAATAACCTTTTTAAACCTCTTTTTAGCACATATACAAAAAACTCTATAGATGCGATCATTAGTGAATTTTCCAAAATGATAATTCAAGAGGTCTCTTTCAATCACGAACTTTACAACTTAAAAAGTTTTAGCGAAGTATATAATGATAGTGGAGTGGTTTTTCCCGAGCCT
Organism: Campylobacterales bacterium; assembly: GCA_027023175.1. Lineage (GTDB taxonomy): Bacteria > Campylobacterota > Campylobacteria > Campylobacterales > JALSKU01 > JALSKU01. The sequence goes on along the minus strand of JALVWW010000006.1, from coordinate 1,275 downwards.
TATGAGGAGTATTGTTCAGATCAGGCTATCGTTATGAGCTACGAAGAGGGTTTTAGATTTGATGATAAAGAAAATCTGCTAAGATATAACATAGACTTTAAAGTCATCATAAGAAAACTTGTAAACTTTTATACAGATCAAATGCTTTTAAAAGGATATTTTCATGCAGATCCTCATCCAGGCAATCTTTTGATCTCAAAAGAGGGGGAGTTGATACTACTTGATTTTGGTATGGTAAAAAGAGTTCCAAACAAAACAAGAGTCGCTATCATAGAGTTAATAAAAGCGGCAAATGAGCAAAATTATGAGCTTTATATCAGTGCCAACAAACGCTTAGGAACTGTCGCTTACGAAGCTCCTACAGCGGAACTTGCCGAATTTAGTGCAAGAATGTTTGAAATCTTTTCCAATGAAAACCTCTCAAGCGAAAGTATGCAACAACTTGCTTTTGAAGTTTTAGCAAGTACTAGAGATTTGCCTTTTAAGCTCCCTTCAGATGCTATCTATATCCTAAGAGTTAGTGCTATCATAGAGGGGCTTGGGACAACTTATATAGAAAATTTTAATGGTATCAAAGATATACTGCCCATCTTACAAGAGAATATCCCAAAAGCTTTGGGAGTAAAAAACGGTTTTAAAGAGCTTGTTTATCAAGGTGTAAAAGATACCCCTTTTGTGCTGCAGAATATCCAAACAAGTATGCAAAAAATAGCCGAAGATGATGTAGGAGTCAAATTAAATGATGATCAACTCTACTGGATAGCAAAAGAGATAAAAAATTATCTCAAACCGTTACTTGGCGGTTTTATGCTGATACTGGCTGGATTTTTTACTCTTTTGTATGATAAAGAATTAAAGCAGATCGCACTCTCTTTTTTTATATTGGGAATTTTGCAAATCTTCTTTAAAAGATAATCAAACACTTTTTTGGTAAAATAAGAGATTAAACTTAAAGGATTAAACTTGCAGCAAATTATTGACATTATCAATATGAAATTTTTTGAGATACCTTTATATAGATTTGCTTTGGCGATTTTTGTATGGCTTTTTTTTCTTTTTCTAAGAAAAGTTTTTACTCTTACTCTTTTAAAAACTCTGAAAAAATTTACAGAGAAAACAAAAACAAACATAGATGATAAAATATTTTCTGTTATAAAAGGACCTTTGAGATTTTCTTTTGTAGTAGCAGGATTTTACTTCTTTGCTGTTATCTTAAAAATAGATAATGCTTTAGTTTATCATCTTATTAAAACTTTGATAACTTTTGTTATATTT
>JALVWW010000005.1 GCA_027023175.1 Campylobacterales bacterium | reverse complement strand
TCTATAGGAAGTCTCATCATTTTGGCAAATTGAAAAAGTTGTTCTACTGCACCTATTCTGTAGGTATCCAGGGTAATGATACCGACTTTTTCTCTTTTATCTTTGAGGTATGAGTATCTGGCGGCTAACTTTGCCAAAGTTGTGGTTTTTCCTACTCCTGTGGGCCCTACAAACATCATAATACGCTTTTTGCCCTTTTGTGTATTTGATTCCAGTCTGATAGGTATCATTTTCCTAAGAAGTACTTGAAAATATCTTTTTACACTTTTAGAGTTTTTTCTCATGTTGTAGGGCATATGCTCCAAAGTAAGCTCCATAATGGAGTCTAGATCATTTTGGTCCATTCCGCTGACTCTGGCTTTTTTATAAATCTCTGCAAATTCAGAGGGGATATTTAGTTCACCTCTTTGAGGAGCTTTCTCTTCCCAAAACATTTCTTGAATGAGTTTGACCTTGTCTGAAAGTCTGCTTATCTCATCTTTTATCTCTTTGTATCCATTCTCGCCAAGTGTACTTTTTTGAGTTTGTGATGTCAGCTTTTCTTTAACCGAAGCCGAAGTTGTTATATTTTCTATTTGAGATATTTGCTTGGCTGCCTTTGAAATGTCTAAAAGTATATCGCTGCTTTTTTTCTTGGGCTTCTCTTTTCTTTTTTGTATCTCTTTTTCTTCAACGGCAACCACTACTTCGTATACTGCACTTTTGCCGAGACTCTTTTTTTGTATCTCTTTTGTACTTACTACAAGTGCATCTTCTCCACACTGTAGTTGAGCTTTTTTCAATGCATTTGAAGGCGAATCTGCCGTAAAAGATAAAAGTTTCACCTAATTTGTTCCTTTTGCTGTTTTATTCGTACTTGTTTATACATGCTAAAAAGTGTTTTATTGCTTTTGAGTATCTCGCTTAAAGGCATCAAAACACTATTCCTCTCTTTGTATTTGGGGTGAGGAAGAGTTAATTCACTTTTTTTATATGTTATTTTATCATAAAATATTATATCAATATCTAAAGTCCTTGGAGAATTTTTAAATTCCCGCCGTCTTTTAAATTTTTTTTCTATTTTTAAAAGGTGTCTTAAAAGTTTTAACGGTGTTAGATTTGTTTTCAAGACTACTATAGCATTGTAAAAATCAGGCTGATTTATATAGCCAAAAGGCGGATTTTTAAGGACTGAAGAGGTTTGTATGATATCCAGGAACGGGTCTTTTTTAAAATAATAAAAAAGTTTTTGAAATCTTCTTTTTGTATCCCCGATATTTCCACCTATACCTACAATGACGATATGCTTTTTAGTGGGTATCGAGTTTGTTTTATAAGGAAATTTGGATATTTTTATAAATTGTAACTCGTAACTTGTGATTCGCGATTGTCCTCGTTCCTGCGGAATTGTCGCTTCGCTCGGATCGTGATTTAAGTGCTGAATATTTTTTTGTACATTGCCTATTTTTGCTCTTAACTCTTTACTCCTTACCACCTTACCACCTTTACCCCTGAAGCCAAAGGCTTCACACTATCTCCCCTTTGCCGTTTCTTATCGTCACCATATCCTCTATCCTTACTCCGAACTCTCCGGGTAGGTAAATGCCGGGCTCAATGGTAAAGACCATATTTTCTTTTAAAATAGTCTCATCTCTTTTTGATATGACAGGCAATTCATGGATATCCAAGCCTACACCATGCCCTGTAGAGTGTATAAAATATTTGCCATATCCCGCTTTGTCTATAACTTCTCTTGCCGCTTTGTCTATATCTTTTGCTTTTATTCCCTCTTTTGCAACCTTTAAAGCTTCATCTTTGGCTTTTAAAACAGTGTCATATATTTTTTGCCTCTTTTTATCTTTGTAGTTTTGTTTTATGCCAAAATGAGGGTTGTCGTTTATTTCTGTCATTCTTGTTCTGTCACTACAGTATCTTTTGTGTTTGACTCCTGCATCAAAAAGAAGCAGGTCTCCTTTTTTTAAGATATCTTCAGAAGGTAGTGAGTGAGGTTTTGCAGCATTTTCGTTGATAGCTACAATAGGGTCAAAACTGACACTTAGCTCACCTTGCATGGTTAAAATCTCTATTGCCTTAAAAAAAAGTTTTTTCTCGTTTTGTCCTATACCCTCATCTTTTAAATAGCTGCCAAATCTCTCAAATCCTTTTTCTCCTAATTTTACAGCTTTTTTTAGCAATTCTATTTCTTTGTCGGTTTTTATAATTCGTTTTTTTTGAGAAAAATTTCTCTCTTTTTTAAAGTAACAGTTTAGTTTTGAGCTTAATTTGTAAAAATCCTCCACGCTCCAATCAAGCGGGTCATATAAAAGTTTTTTGACTCTGTTTTTTCTTAAAATTTCTCTTGCGGTTTTTTGTAAGTCATATTCGCTTGTCACAACTTCAGCGTTTTTTATATTTTCTTTGGCTTCGGTAGTGTATCTGCCGTCTGTTATAAAAAATGCTTCACTTCCAAGCTTTAAAAATATAACATTATCACACGAAAAGCCGCATTCATAATATACGGCATTTTCGTTTTTTAAGATAAAATTCATCAAGCTTGAGCTTGTTCTTGGGCTTTTTGCTGCTCTTTTAAAGCTTGAATTTCATTAAATATCTGAAGCATACCTATCATGGCCAAATGGTATCCAAAAGGACCAAAGCCCATGATTTGACCGTGACAAACAGGAGCAGTTAAACTTTTTGTACGAAACTCTTCTCGTCTGTGGATATTGCTTACATGAACCTCTATGGTAGGCAACTGAACAGCTTGGATAGCATCTCTTATAGCGATAGAAGTGTGAGTGTAGGCTGCAGGGTTAATGATGATACCATCGGCATCCCCAAGACATTCTTGAATCCTGTCAACTATCTCACCTTCTAAATTTGACTGGAAAAATTCTATCTCAATCTTGTTTTGCTCTGCAACTGCTTTCATTTGGGCATTTATCTCTTCAAGCTTCATAGGTCCGTAAATGGACTGATCTCTTATGCCTAACATATTCATATTTGGACCGTGTATAACTACAACTTTCATTGTTCACCTTTATATAAAATTTAGGACTCATTATATTTAATTTTTACTTATAAGGTGATTATGCCTTTGATATGTTGATAGAATATAATTCTAAATCTAAATTTTGCGATAAAGCTTATACTTAATTGCAAATAACTTTTATTTTAAACCCAAATTTTGCAATAGACTTCATTGTATTAGCACTCATCATTGAAACTATGGGTTTTAAAAAAGTTTCGACTTAACACTTTTGTTGATAAGCCTTCAACTTTTTTAAAAACCTCTAATCTTCAAGCATAAGCACTACTACAACAAACTCTATTGCAAAATTTGGGTTAAATATAAAATCAAATAAAAAGTGAAGTTTTTATATCAAGAGGCATTGTGTTTTAATACCTCTTGATATATTTTACTTTTTACAAAGCTTCAGCATCTTGTTCGCCTGTTCTTATCCTGATAGTTTTTTCTATATCGGAGATAAATATCTTTCCGTCACCTATCTTGCCTGTTTTGGCTTTTGTGGTAATGATTTCTATAGCTTTATCCAAAAAAGGTTCAGTTACAACTATCTCTATCTTTATCTTGGGCAAAAAGTCAACCACATACTCCATACCCCTGTACAGTTCACTGTGACCCTGCTGTCTTCCATACCCTTTAACTTCGCTTACTGTCATACCTTCTATCTCGGCAGCTACCAAAGCTTCTTTTACTTCATCGAGTTTGAAAGGTTTTATTATCGCTTCTATTTTTTTCATTGTTTATCTCCTATAGATTTAAGACTTCTTCACCGTGAACGGCTTCATCAAGTCCCATTTGTTCAGTCTCTTCATCAACTCTAGCACCCCCTGTTATAGCTGAAGCTATATAGTATACCACAACAGTACCTATGAGTGTTACTATGAAAGTTACTGCGACAGATTCTATCTGTACTATAAACTGTCCCATTCTGTCGCCACTTGCTTTCAACGGACCGTCCCACAGCAGGTCATTGTCTTTTACGGCCAAAAGTCCGGTTGCCAAAGCACCCCAAAGACCGGCTAAAAAGTGGATACCGAAAGCATCAAGACTGTCGTCATAACCAAATTTCTTTTTAAGAACGGCAACTCCGAAAAACCCTATAACAGAGCCTACAATTCCTACTATAAATGCACCTTCAACATTTACAAAACCTGCTGCAGGAGTAATGGCGACCAAGCCCGCTACAACACCACTGGCAAGACCAAGCAAAGTTGGCTTTTTGAAAACTATCCACTCGATGATAACCCAGGTCAAACCTGCTGCCGCAGTCGCTATGGTAGTAGTAAGCAGTGCAACTCCGGCTATCTCATTTGCGCCAAATGCACTACCCGCATTAAACCCATACCATCCAAACCATAAAAGAGCTGCGCCAAGAGCTGTAAGCATAACTGACATGGGTTTCATCGGGATTCTTGGGTATCCGTTTCTTTTTCCAAGCAGTACAGCTAAAACAAGACCTGCCAAACCACCGTTCATATGAACAACTGTTCCACCCGCAAAATCAAGTGCACCCGCATCAAAAAGAAGTGCTCCCTCTCCGCCCCAAACCATATGTGCTATTGGGGCATAAACGACTATAGTCCAAATAGCAGCAAATACAAGCCATGTTGAGTACTTCATTCTTTCTATAACCGAACCGCTTGCTATAGCGATTGTGATAGCTGCAAAAGTTCCTTGAAAAGCTACAAAAACATAAGTGGGATATGTACCGCTTAAGTCATTCCATTTTATACCGTTTAAAAATGCATTGCCAAAACCGCCTATAAACTTTTGCATGCTTCCGCCATCTCCAAAAGCCATAGAGTATCCACCTATGATCCAGACTAAAAATGCTACTGCAAAAGCACCAAATACCATAGAATATGTATTTAAAACATTTTTAGTTCTGGTCATCCCGCTATAAAATAGAGCCAATCCGGCAGGTGTCATCAAAAGCACCAATGCAGTTGATATCATCATCCACGATGTATCACCCGTATCTAATTTACTCTCAGCGGCATTTGCCAACAAAGGTAGCAGTGCCGTCAGAGAAAAAAGTAGTTTAAGTTTTCTCATATTATCTCCTTATTTTTTTATATGAAATTTTAGCAATTATTTTAGATATATTATTCAATAAAGTGATGAAAAAATAATCAATAAATTGTATTTTTATATTTTTTTGCTCTTATGGTATAATTATATACCTATTGTTTGGGAGTGATAAAAGATGAAAATATTGTGTGCAGATTATATAGTAACTTGTAATGATAACTTTGATATTATAAAAGATGGAGCTATATGCTTTGATGAAAAAATAGTTCAAATCGGTAAAGCAGACGAGGTGATACAAAACAATCCTTACGCCAGAGTCAAAAAACTTTCACCAAATT
>JALVWW010000004.1 GCA_027023175.1 Campylobacterales bacterium | reverse complement strand
CCATCACTGATTCCATAAACTCCATTTACAAAGATACCAAGACCGATATTTTTTGTGAGTTCTCCTGCAATTTGTAGAAGCTCTTGTTTTGTCATAGTAAGCCTTCTTCTTTTAGTTCTTTTAGATGTTTTCTAATAGTTTTTGGGTCTAATTTGGTTGCTTTTGATAATTTAGTTACATTCCAAGTACCATCAGCTTTTTTATATTCATCAGCTAAAAGGTTATTTTGAATAAATCCAAGCAATACAGCTCTTGCCCTTTGTTTTTTTAATTCTGCATTTTTTTTAGCTCTTTCACTTCTTGTCATTTTCCAGTCCCTCCTTTTTGGTATAGTCCAATTTCTCTCATTATACCAGTTCCAGATATTACGACATTTAGCTCTTAAAGTACTTTTATCTTTTCTATCGAAAAAATTCCTTAATGCAAAATCTTCTAAAAACTCGTAAGGCACAGGAATACCTTCTCCAAACTCTTTTATCAGCTCTTCTGTGTAGAGTTTAATAGCCCAGAAAATTTGGTCTATTGTTCCTACACTATCAGTCGACCATATATGTTTTTTATTAGCCCAGTAAAGAGAGGGTAAATTTTGAAAGAGTTTTAAGTCGTAGATTTGATTTAAATTAACGATAGCTTCTCTTTTTAGGTAGGGACGATAAGGTAGTCTTTCAGGTTTGTATTCTTTAAAAGCAATAATAAATCTTGCAATGATGTCGTTAAAGTAGTCTTTACTTTTAGCAGTTCCAGGGTAGCCTTTAATTAACCAGCCGATAAATACACCAAGATTAGAGTGCATCAAAAAATTAGGGTGGGGCAGATTGTATTCTAAAAACTCATACCCTTCTGCACCAAATAGGTGGAAGTATAGCCAAGTATTTTGATATAATTGCATTACACGGCCTTTATAAGCCTACTAACAACTCTTGGCGGGGGAGTTAGTAGGCTTTTTTTTTGATATTTTGGTAGGGAAATCATACAATGTTTTCCCTTCTTTGTCAAGAAGTAGGGAATTCAAACGCCTATAAGGGGGTATAGGCATAAGGCGATAGCCTTTTGCTATTCTGCGAAGCAGATTTTTAACCTATTGTTTTCTGCTGCCACCCGTTTAGGGTGGCAGCTTTTTATGAGAGATTTTTTAAAATTTAAAGTCTTTTTGTCTTTCAAGAGACTTTTTTTTCTCTCTCATACTAGCGATAGTCTTGTTCATTGCTTCTGTCCATTTACTTTGCTTACTCTTTTTGAGTTTTTAATCTCAAAGAGCGGCTCGAAAAAAATTTGCTTTTATTTTGCGATTTTAAAGCCGTAGAGCAACGAAAAGGGGTTAGGGGGTATCTACATAGCTAAAAAGCAAAAAAAGCTCTCAAATCGCTTTTAATCGTTAAATTTTTTATCAAAAGCTTTTTTTGTAATAACATGACGTTTATTGTAGTGTTAAACCGACTACTAATTGGAAGTTTTTATAGTCAAACAGGTCAGGCATAGCCAACAAACTTGACCCCTTATCTCCTCCAAACTTCGCAAAAAATCGGGCTTACGCCCTCACCCCTTTCAGGTGCGTTTTTGCTCGTTTGTCGTCGGTCGGGGTCTGCGTTTGTTGGCTATGCCTGAGGAAAGGTTATTTTATGAGTTCTCCTGCAATTTGTAGAAGCTCTTGTTTTGTCATAGTAAGCCTTCTTCTTTTAGCTCTTTTAGATGTTTTCTGATAGTTTTTGGGTCTAATTTAGTTGCTTTTGATAATTTAGTTACATTCCAAGTGCCATCAGCTTTTTTGTATTCATCAGCTAAAAGGTTATTTTGAATAAATCCGAGTAATATTGCTCTTGCCCTTTGTTTTTTTAATTCAGCATTTTTTTTAGCTCTTTCACTTCTTGTCATTTTCCACTCCCTCCTTTTTGGGATAGTCCAATTTCTCTCATTATACCAGTTCCAGATATTACGACATTTAGCTCTTAAAGTGCTTTTATCTTTTCTATCGAAAAAATTCCTTAATGCAAAATCTTCTAAAAACTCGTAAGGCACAGGAATACCTTCTCCAAACTCTTTTATCAGCTCTTCTGTGTAGAGTTTAATGGCCCAGAAGATTTGGTCTATTGTTCCTACACTATCAGTCGACCATATATGCTTTTTATTGGCCCAGTAAAGAGAGGGTAAATTCTGAAAGAGTTTTAAGTCGTAGGTTTGATTTAAATTAACGACAGCTTCTCTTTTCAGGTAGGGACGATAAGGTAGTCTTTCAGGTTTGTATTCTTTAAAAGCAATAATAAACCTTGCAATGATGTCGTTAAAGTAGTTTTTACTTTTAGCAGTTCCAGGGTAGCCTTTAATTAACCAGCCGATAAATACGCCAAGATTAGAGTGCATCAAAAAATTAGGGTGAGGCAAATTGTATTCTAAAAACTCATACCCTTCTGCACCAAATAGGTGGAAGTATAGCCAAGTATTTTGATATAATTGCATTGGTCTGACCTTTCTTATTGGCTTAACTCGTCCCCCAACGAGTTAAGCCTTTTTTTAGAACTTTTTATGCACAAATCATACAATGTTTTAAGCACGATGTCAAGTTTGCACATTTCAAACGCCTATAAGGGGGTATAGCATAAGGCAATAGCCTTTTGCTATTCTGCGAAGCAGATTTTTAACCTATTGTTTTCTGCTGCCACCCGTTTAGGGTGGTAGCTTTTTATGAGAGATTTTTTAAAATTTAAAGCCTTTTTGTCTTTCAAGAGACTTTTTTTTCTCTCTCATACTAGCGATAGTCTTGTTCATTGCTTCTGTCCATTTACTTTGCTTACTCTTTTTGAGTTTTTAATCTCAAAGAGCGGCTCGAAAAAAATTTGCTTTTATTTTGCGATTTTAAAGCCGTAGAGCAACGAAAAGGGGTTAGGGGGTATCTACATAGCTAAAAAGCAAAAAAAGCTCTCAAATCGCTTTTAATCGTTAAATTTTTTATCAAAAGCTTTTTTTGTAATAACATGACGTTTATTGTAGTGTTAAACCGACTACTAATTGGAAGTTTTTATAGTCAAACAGGTCAGGCATAGCCAACAAACTTGACCCCTTATCTCCTCCAAACTTCGCAAAAAATCGGGCTTACGCCCTCACCCCTTTCAGGTGCGTTTTTGCTCGTTTGTCGTCGGTCGGGGTCTGCGTTTGTTGGCTATGCCTGAGGAAAGGTTATTTTATGAGTTCTCCTGCAATTTGTAGAAGCTCTTGTTTTGTCATAGTAAGCCTTCTTCTTTTAGCTCTTTTAGATGTTTTCTGATAGTTTTTGGGTCTAATTTAGTTGCTTTTGATAATTTAGTTACATTCCAAGTGCCATCAGCTTTTTTGTATTCATCAGCTAAAAGGTTATTTTGAATAAATCCGAGTAATATTGCTCTTGCCCTTTGTTTTTTTAATTCAGCATTTTTTTTAGCTCTTTCACTTCTTGTCATTTTCCACTCCCTCCTTTTTGGGATAGTCCAATTTCTCTCATTATACCAGTTCCAGATATTACGACATTTAGCTCTTAAAGTGCTTTTATCTTTTCTATCGAAAAAATTCCTTAATGCAAAATCTTCTAAAAACTCGTAAGGCACAGGAATACCTTCTCCAAACTCTTTTATCAGCTCTTCTGTGTAGAGTTTAATGGCCCAGAAGATTTGGTCTATTGTTCCTACACTATCAGTCGACCATATATGCTTTTTATTGGCCCAGTAAAGAGAGGGTAAATTCTGAAAGAGTTTTAAGTCGTAGGTTTGATTTAAATTAACGACAGCTTCTCTTTTCAGGTAGGGACGATAAGGTAGTCTTTCAGGTTTGTATTCTTTAAAAGCAAGAATAAACCTTGCAATGATGTCGTTAAAGTAGTCTTTACTTTTAGCAGTTCCAGGGTAGCCTTTAATTAACCAGCCGATAAATACACCAAGATTAGAGTGCATCAAAAAATTAGGGTGGGGCAGATTGTATTCTAAAAACTCATACCCTTCTGCACCAAATAGGTGGAAGTATAGCCAAGTATTTTGATATAATTGCATTACACGGCCTTTATAAGCCTACTAACAACTCTTGGCGGGGGAGTTAGTAGGCTTTTTTTTTGATATTTTGGTAGGGAAATCATACAATGTTTTCCCTTCTTTGTCAAGAAGTAGGGAATTCAAACGCCTATAAGGGGGTATAGGCATAAGGCGATAGCCTTTTGCTATTCTGCGAAGCAGATTTTTAACCTATTGTTTTCTGCTGCCACCCGTTTAGGGTGGCAGCTTTTTATGAGAGATTTTTTAAAATTTAAAGTCTTTTTGTCTTTCAAGAGACTTTTTTTTCTCTCTCATACTAGCGATAGTCTTGTTCATTGCTTCTGTCCATTTACTTTGCTTACTCTTTTTGAGTTTTTAATCTCAAAGAGCGGCTCGAAAAAAATTTGCTTTTATTTTGCGATTTTAAAGCCGTAGAGCAACGAAAAGGGGTTAGGGGGTATCTACATAGCTAAAAAGCAAAAAAAGCTCTCAAATCGCTTTTAATCGTTAAATTTTTTATCAAAAGCTTTTTTTGTAATAACATGACGTTTATTGTAGTGTTAAACCGACTACTAATTGGAAGTTTTTATAGTCAAACAGGTCAGGCATAGCCAACAAACTTGACCCCTTATCTCCTCCAAACTTCGCAAAAAATCGGGCTTACGCCCTCACCCCTTTCAGGTGCGTTTTTGCTCGTTTGTCGTCGGTCGGGGTCTGCGTTTGTTGGCTATGCCTGAGGAAAGGTTATTTTATGAGTTCTCCTGCAATTTGTAGAAGCTCTTGTTTTGTCATAGTAAGCCTTCTTCTTTTAGCTCTTTTAGATGTTTTCTGATAGTTTTTGGGTCTAATTTAGTTGCTTTTGATAATTTAGTTACATTCCAAGTGCCATCAGCTTTTTTGTATTCATCAGCTAAAAGGTTATTTTGAATAAATCCGAGTAATATTGCTCTTGCCCTTTGTTTTTTTAATTCAGCATTTTTTTTAGCTCTTTCACTTCTTGTCATTTTCCACTCCCTCCTTTTTGGGATAGTCCAATTTCTCTCATTATACCAGTTCCAGATATTACGACATTTAGCTCTTAAAGTGCTTTTATCTTTTCTATCGAAAAAATTCCTTAATGCAAAATCTTCTAAAAACTCGTAAGGCACAGGAATACCTTCTCCAAACTCTTTTATCAGCTCTTCTGTGTAGAGTTTAATGGCCCAGAAGATTTGGTCTATTGTTCCTACACTATCAGTCGACCATATATGCTTTTTATTGGCCCAGTAAAGAGAGGGTAAATTCTGAAAGAGTTTTAAGTCGTAGGTTTGATTTAAATTAACGACAGCTTCTCTTTTCAGGTAGGGACGATAAGGTAGTCTTTCAGGTTTGTATTCTTTAAAAGCAA
>JALVWW010000003.1 GCA_027023175.1 Campylobacterales bacterium | reverse complement strand
AATGATAACTTTGATATTATAAAAGATGGAGCTATATGCTTTGATGAAAAAATAGTTCAAATCGGTAAAGCAGACGAGGTGATACAAAACAATCCTTACGCCAGAGTCAAAAAACTTTCACCAAATTCAGTAATCATGCCATCTATGGTAAACACACATGTACATTTGGAATTTTCAGCCAATAAAACAACTTTGATATATGGTGATTTTGTAAAGTGGCTAAAAAGTATTATATCAAAAAGAGACATACTTACAAATAATTGTGACAATCAATGTTATGAAAATGCCATCGAGGAAATGTTGGAGAGCGGAGTACTTATCTTTGGAGCGGTAAGCAGCTTTGGTGATGATATGGTAAGCTGTTTTGAAGCACCTCAAAGAGTGGTATATTTCAATGAGATACTAGGTTCACATCCGGATATGCTTCAAGAGATAAAATCCAATTTTGACAAGAGAGTACAAAAAAGCTTTGAGTATGCAAGTGAAACTTTTATCCCTGCTCTCTCAGTGCATGCTCCCTACTCAACCCATCCGATACTTGCAAAACATGTTGTAGAGTTGGCTAGAAAAGATGATCTTATAGTATCAACTCATTTTATGGAGAGTATGGCTGAAAGAGAGTGGATGGATGGCGGCAATGGTGATTTTAAAGAGTTTTTAAATATGTTCAATAAAAATGCAAAGCCAATGTATTCACCCATGGAATATCTTGAACTATTTGAAGGATGCAAAACAATATTTGTACATGCAAACTGCTGCAAGCAAGAGGAGTATGAAAAAATTTCTTCACTCAATGCTTATATATCGCACTGTTTGGTATCAAACAGGGTTTTAAACAATCCGCTTTTAAACCTAAAAACTCTCATACAAAAAAATATACCCGCCTGTATCGGTACGGATGGATTGAGCTCCAATATATCCTTAAATATTTGGGATGAATTAAGAAGTGCACTTTTTGCTCATATGGATTTTGATGTTTTAAAATTGGCTAAATATCTTTTAATAGCAGCTACTAGAAACGGAGCCAATGTACTTGGCATCGAGGAGAGTGCATATCTAAAAGAAGGTAAAAATGCCGATATGATAACTATAGTGCTACCCGGAGAGGTAGAAGATGTGGAGCAATTGCCGCTTGAATTGATACTACATACCAAAAAAGTAAAAAGCGGGTATATAAATGGAGAGCGTTATGTTTAAAGCAATTTACAAAGCAGTTACGGGAGTATTGGATTTTATAAAAAACTATTTTTTTATTTTACTAGCTATTGCTATTATCCTTGCATATATTTTTGCACCGCAAAATCAAAAAAATGCAAAACCAAACCTTATGAGGATAGATATAGTAGGGCCAATTTTACAAAGTGATAAATTCTTGAAAAAAATAGATGAAGCTAATAAAGATAATATAAAAGGAGTTTTGGTATATATAAATTCTCCTGGAGGTCTTGTGGCTCCTTCGGTAGAAATGAGTTATGCCATAAAAAGACTCAAACAGCAAAAACCTGTAGTCGTATATGCTGCGGGAACGATGGCGAGCGGAAGTTACTATGCCGGAATTTGGGCAGATAAAATTGTAGCCAATCCCGGCTCCATTATAGGCTCAATAGGTGTAATATTTGATGGATTTAACATATCTGAGCTTGCAAAAAAACTGGGTATAAAAGAACAAATTATAAAAATGGGCAAATACAAAGAAGCTGGAACATTTATGAGAGCATGGAGTAAAGATGAAAAGAAAGAATTGGACAGAGTGTTAAAAGATACTTACAATATGTTTGTTTACGATGTTGCCAAAGCAAGAGGTTTAAAAATCGAGGATAAAGACAAATTTGCCGATGCCCATATCTTTACCGCAGGAAGAGCCGAAATGGTTGGACTTGTTGATGAAGTTGGGACTATTTACAATGCTGAGCAGGATCTTATAAAACTCAGCGGTGTAGTGGAGCCGAAGTGGAAAAAAAGAGACAAATTTGAAAAATACCTTGATAAATTGCTAGATAATGCTATCTCTAAAGTAAGTTCGTATTTTGGAGGATTGCAAAGTTATTTTTAGAAGATAGCAGGTAGCAAGTAGTGGGTAGTGTTTATAGTTTTGTTTTGGATATAGCTTTTGCTTTAAGTTTTGTAGTGGGGGTTATTAAAGAAAATACTTCATTTGGTTCTATAGCTTCAAGAGTTGTGGGCTTATCATTTTTTATTATTTGTGCAAAGCTCTCTTTTACTCTTTTTTTGGGATCATTTGCTTGGTAAGAGTCTAAAAGCATAGATAGTTGTTGCTCTTTTTGGATTAATATTTGAGAGAGTTTTTGGTGTAATCTTTCATTTAAAGTTAAAACTTCCTGCTCTTTTTTTTGAAGTATGAATTCCATACTCTCTTTATATCTAAGCAACAAAGCATTTGCTTCATTTTGAAATAACTCTATTTTTTGCAAAAATGAGTTTTGTTTATAAGCATAAAAGAGATGTTTTAACTCTTCATTTTTTTTAAGAATTACTCTTTTGAAGCTTAGATGAAAATTTTGTAACATATTATCTATATACAAAAGCATTTCAATTTTATCCGGCAGTATCATTTCCATTGCTGCAGAGGGGGTAGGGGCTCTAAGGTCAGCAACAAAGTCACTTATCATAAAGTCTATCTCATGGCCGATCGCAGAAACCACAGGAGTTTTTGCCTCATAAATTGCATCAGCAACTATCTCTTCATTAAATGCCCATAAATCCTCAAGGCTTCCTCCTCCTCTTGAGACAACAATAACATCAGCCTTTAACAAGTCAGCCTTTTTAATGCCATTTACTATGGAGTATTTGGCTTCATCGCCCTGTACTAAAGTATTGACAAGTATAATTTTAACCAAAGGCCATCTTTTTTTTGCAACTCGTAGCATATCCTGCAAAGCCGCTCCTGTTTTGGAAGTAACAAGTGCTATGGATTTTGGATATTTTGGAATAGATTTTTTTATCTCATCTTTAAAGTATCCTTTGGCTTCAAGTTTTTTCTTTAGTTGCTCATAAGCCAATGCTAAAGCACCGCTTCCTGAAGGCTCCATGGATATGCAGTTTATTTGATAGCTTCCTCTTGGAGTATATACTGATACAGCTCCTTGGATGATGACTTTTAACCCCTCTTCAACTCTAAATTTTAGTCTTTGGTTGTTGCCTCTAAACATTACACATGATATGGAAGAATTTTTATCTTTCAAAGTAAAATACAAATGACCTGAGCTGTGGTAAGTCACTCTTGAGACTTCACCCTCAACATAAACTGAAACAAATGTACTTTCAAGAAGTGATTTTATCTGATTGTTTAGTTCGCTTACGCTTATGGGGGTTTGCATAAAAAATACTTAAATCTTTTTTGCTATGAAAAGAGTAGATATATCCATAGAAAAACCCTGGGCAACCAATACCTCAAATCCGCACTCTTTAAGCTCGCTTACAAGTTTTTCTCTTGTTAGGAAGTTTTCTATGGAGTTTGGAAGATAATTATAGGCTTCATAATTTTTAGATAAAATTCCACCGATTACCGGTAAAACTTTTTTCATATAAAAGTCTCTTATCTTGCTCATAGCGGTTTCATTTTCAAGTTTTGTAAACTCTAGAATGACCAGCATGCCGTCTTTTTTCAAAATTCTGTTGAACTCTTTTAAGCCTTCAAGTCTATCAACTACATTTCTAAGACCGTAAGAGATACTGACTATGTCAGCCGCTTCATCTTCTATGGGTAAATTTTTGGCTTCACCCTCTTTGAAAGTTGCATCTATTTTTTTTGTTTTTGCTTGCTCGAGCATTTTGGTTGAGGGGTCTATGCCTATGACACTGCGAAGTCTTATATCATTCAAACTTGCTCTTTTTAGCCAGTATTCACACATATCTCCTGTCCCGCAGGCAACATCGACAACCAAAGAGATATCATCTTTTGAGTAGAGTTTGTAGGTTTTGTCACATGCTTTTTTTCTCCAGCTTTTATCAACCCCAAAACTTAAAACCCTGTTTGCAACATCATATGTAGGTGCAATTTCATCAAACATTGATACTATTTTTTTCTGTTTATCCAAAATACAATCCTAAAATTTTTAAATGATTATATCAAATCAAAGGTTAAAAGCTGATTTTGAACAAATCTCTACTTTGATATTTTGAAGATTAAGCTCAAGTTTTTTAAGCAGCTTTTGTGCTGTCATATCATTTGGATATTTTTGTAGAAAATTTCTTAAAATGATGATTTGTTTATGGGTGTCATTCAAATTTCCAAAGGATTCTTGTAAAATTTTCAGGGTTTGTTTCACGCTTTTTTCTTTTATAAAATATGAGAAAGTCTCTACTAAATATCTAAGTTTTTTTATTTTAATCCTTATCTTGTGAAATTTGTCTATCGGTGAGAGAGGGGTGAGATTTGATGAACTTTTTTTTATCTTTTTATATAGTTTTTTAAAACTCATTTTAGTATATGTTTTAGCAGGTAGATATGCGTATGTATTTGCATAAAAACCATTACCGTCTTTTAAAAAAGCTTCCAAATCAAATAAAATATCTTTAAATTTATCAGACTGTATAAAAATCTCTATCTCATTTTTTTGAAAGGTTTGTTCATTTTTAAGATAATGATACAAACTTTCATAAAACTCTTTATCTTTTTCAAGTGATATTAAAAATACATCTATATCTCTTTTTAGATTGGTTTTTTGTGCGATATATTTTAAAGATGAATTGAGTTTTTTATAAATATCTTCTGAAAAAATTTCTCTAAAAGAGTACAAAAGTGACCTTATTCGTCTGATATTGACTCTAAACTGGTGCAAATCCTCTTTGTTATCACTTTCAGTAAAATCAAAAGCATAATTTTTTGCAAGCACCATGTAGCGATACAGCCAAACCCTCAAACAGTCATATATATTTATCTCTTCTTTTGGTTTAAATTTAAATTTTTTAGGATTTTTTTCTATTTTTTTAAATATTTTGCCTATATTCTTATACTCTTTTATGCTTACGGCTAAAAATGCATTGGTGTATCTTCTGTCACCGCTGACATCTTTTTTGACAATTTTTTGTAAACTTTCAGGAAGGGTAAAGTTTTTCATTTTTTCAATACTATTAAATTCAACTTCTAAATAAGCCAATCCTTTTAAACTACCCTTAAAAATATCAAGCTCATAGGTGTATCCGTCAAGCTCAAAAACATATCGTCTTTTTTTGATAACTCTTCCGATTTTCTTTTTTTTGAATTTTTTATATCTTTTTTTTGTTATCTCTTTTTTATACTCTTCTCTAACCTTTCCATCCCCTTTTTTTACGGTTAGTATATATTTGTCATCAACTTTTCTGACTCTTTTTGTAGATTTTGTTGAGTATGCAAAATATATCTGCTTTATATCTTTGGTGCTA
>JALVWW010000002.1 GCA_027023175.1 Campylobacterales bacterium | reverse complement strand
TATCACATGCAGTTTTGGTATTACTGAAGTCAAAAAAGATGATACACTTGATGTGCTCATGAAAAGAGTTGACAAAGCACTCTATAGGGCAAAAAATGAAGGCAGAAACAAAGTTGTTGAAGTAAGCTGATAAAATCAGTTGAAAATTTTTAATTTTTTTTCAATGACTCTTTTTTCAGTAGCCGTACTTTTTGTTTTTAAAAAAGTGTACCATTTATCAGTAGTTTTTTTGTAACCCATTGATGATGATATATTTATGATATTTTTTATATCCTTTTTAGAAAGGCTATCTTTTATAAGAGATGCGGCTATGATTTGAGAGTCAGCATTTTTTATGTTGTGCAGTGCTTTAATAGCATCTTTAAAGTCCTCTTTTTTTAAATATTTGGCAAAATTCCTATATTGTTCAGGAAGAAATCTTGTATCAATTTTTTTTAAATCTCCTATCAAAAAAAGATAATAATTTTGTATATTTTTATCGCTAACTATATCTTTTATTTGTCTAAAGTCAATACAACTGTCTTGAATAAGCATTGCTTTATGAAGTGCGCACTCTCCAAGATATATCTTGGCAATAGCATTTATGTCTGAGCCCTCTTTTGCGTTTTGCAAAGCTCTTTTGAGTGCTATGCTTGCAAGTCTTGTTTTGCCTTGTAGGTAATATTTTTTAAAACTGTCAAATGAGTTAGATGCATCAACTCTGTATTTGTACCTGTCATTAGTTTTAAAAGAGCATCCCGCAAAAAATATAACAATAATCAACAATATAAATTTTGTTTTCATGGCAATTTTACCTTTTTGTTGTTGTTTTCTATCAGTGAATTTACTTTGTTAAGCAAATTGTTTGCTTTATCGACCCCTAAAAGTATCTGCTCTTTTAAAAGGACTATATCCTTGTCGCTTTTTCCGATAGTTTTTACAAGTCCGTTTAAATCTTTTAGTTTATTTTTTATATCTATGAGTATATCATCTATGTGTTTTGGTATGGTTTCACTTGGTTTTATTATATTTTTATTGACCTCCATTAGTATATCGTTTAGCTGCACAGTCATTTTTTTAATTTCTACCAAGCTATCTTTTAAATGAGCAATACTAAGAGTTATATTTTTTGAACTATTGGTTTCACCCATTATGGTATCTATGATAGATCTATCATTTGCAAATTTGGCTGAGAGTTTTTGAAAATTATTCATAGTTTGAAAAAGAGGTCCATTATCTGAGGCTAGTTTTGCTACAATAATATCACTATTTTTTATAATATTTTCTACTCTTAGCATTATAGGTTTGAGTCTTGCAACCAAAGAGTTTATATCATCTTGCACTTCAAAATCAAGTATAGCATTTGGTGTGATAAGGGGATGGTTTGGGTCTGAAACCACAGAGATAACAGCACCTCCCAAAAGAGGTTTTTTAAGCTCTAAATAAGCTCTTTTATTTATCCATTTTGCATTTTTTGCATTTACTATAAAATGTACAAAAACTTTGCCGTCATAGGTAAAATCTATCTTGTTTATATAGCCTATTTTAAAACCCGAGTATTTTATGGGGGTACCTATGTCAAAGCTTTCGGCATTATTTGCATAAAAAGCATACTCATAATGTTTATCAAACATACCTTTGCTTTTTAGTATAAAAAATATTGCTACAAAAAGTAGCACCAATGTTATAAAGGTAAAAATTCCTACTGAGATTCTCATTTTATTGTAAGACATCTGTTTTCCTCATAATATTTATGTATAACGGTATCGACTATTTGAATATCTTTTTCATTAAGTATATCGGCTATCTTTATAAGAGTTGATAAATCCTCTACTTTGTCAAGCATAGAAAATGGTTTTACTATGGCTATCTTCTCTTTTGGGCTAACATATGCCCTTATAAACTGGATGATGAGCTTCTCTTCTTTGGTAAGTTTAAACGGTCTTTTGTCTGTTATATTTTTATATCCACATTTTTCCAAGAGTTTATCTGTGTAAATAGTTGCATCTTTTATACTATATTTGTAATGATACTCTAGTATAAGTGAAATATTTTCATTTGTACTTAAGTCAACAAGCAAAGGTGTATCTTCACTGACAACAGCCAAGTTGTTTTCAACAACATATGTCTGAAGCGCATGATAATTTTCAAATATTTTTACAGGAATTCTATAACTAATGACACTGCCTCCACACATAAAATAATAATAAAAAGAGATGTTATGGTTTTTGAAAGACTGAGCGGTATCTCAAAATATCTCTTTTTGATGACTATTCCGTCAAAACTTGGAATCGTAACTATAATAAAACCATAAATCATACTTTTTATAACAAATAGGCATATGTCTTTTAATGTTACAGCACTGATAATGGTAGAAAGAAAAAGATTTATATCCATTCCAATATTTAAAAATAAAAATACATAGCCACTAACAACCATGATAAGAGAGGATAAAAATACTAAAGACAAAAAACCGAGCATATTGCCGACAGCCCTTGGCATTACGAGGTAGCTTACTACATCAATATCAAATATTTTTAGAGTATTTAATTCATTGTTTACTTTCATAATGGCTGTTTTTGCTCCTACTCTAAGCCCGGTACGAAAAGAGATAATGAGTGCCATCATAAACGGAGTCAGCTCAACTATCACAAATTGAACTATAAGTTGCCCTATATACTCTTTTAAGTTGTATTCTATAGCTATAGAGACTAAAAATCCCATGACAACAGTACCAAAAACGATAGACAACAAAAAGAAAGCCGGTAAAATTTCCAATGCCACATAGTATATCTGTCTAACTAAAACCTGTCTGCTTGCAGGGTTGTAGTTTTTGGGATTAAGTGCATAAAAGAAACAAACTACACTAAAAGTATAATATTTTATAAAATGTGCTATATAATTTGCAAAATTCACTTTATATCCTTTGTTACACACTATGATAACATAATTGAAGTTAAAAAGAAATTCTAACATATAATTTAATCTAATGTTTACCTTATTTGGGTAGAATTTCGTAATTTAGTATCCAAAAGGGACATATATGGTTAAGTTTTTCAAGAAATTTTTTCTATCAATGGAGAGTGCTTTTGTACTTTTTTTGGTTTTTGCCGCATCAAGCGGTATCGCAACTTTTATAGAGAATGACTATGGGACTGAGACTGCATGGGGTGTAGTTTACGGTACTTTGTGGTTTGGTGCCATTCAAGTTTTACTAGGCATTAATCTTGCCTACAACATTGTAAGATATAAGCTCTACAGAAGAGACAAGTGGCCGGTTTTTATATTTCATGTAGGTTTTTTATTTATTTTGATAGGCTCTATTGTTACAAGATATATAGGTTATGAAGGTATTATGCATATAAGAGAGGGGCAGACCCAAAATATGATGATATCAAGTGAGCCTTATATACAAGTCGATGCACAAAAAGGTAATAAAATATATCATATAGAAAAGAAACAATATCTTTCAAAGATAGGTGAAAATAGTTTTGACCTTAAATTAAATATTGATGGGAAAACAGCTGAGATAAAGTATGTGGATTTTGTACCCAATGCTACTACTTCTATAGTTGATGATCCAAACGGTAAGCCTATGATATCCTTTATGAGTACTGATCCAAATTTTAGCAACTTTGTTTTAAAAGAGGGTAATGAAAAAGATATAGCGGGAATAAAATTTACACTAGATAAACCTTCAAAGAGTAACTCTTTGTGGGGTGCTCCGGTAGTAAACATAACAACAAAAAATAGTAAATTTTATATCAAATCCAATAAAGCTTTGAGTGTTTTAGATATGGCAACTCAAAATAAAAAATCACTTGAACCGTCAAAAGAGTATGAATTTGTAGGCAAAAAACTTTATAGTATAGAGGGTTTGAGTTTTGCTCCTAAGTCTATGAAGATAAAAGGAAAAGAAAAGTTGGTTTCAGGTGCAAAAACAAGAAAAGGGATGCAGTTTAACTCTCTTAATGCCGTAGTTGTAAAAGCTACATACAACGGAGATACCAAAACAGTCACTTTTTACGGACAGGGAAAGGGTGCGAAAGGTTTTACAAAGAGTGAAATTATAGGTGGTATTCCTTTTAGTTTTGAGTGGGGATCAAAGTTAATGAAACTTCCTTTTTCACTAAAGCTTAGAGATTTTCAGTTGGATAGATACCCCGGCTCCATGTCTCCGTCGTCTTATGCTAGTGAAGTTACTTTGATAGATAAAAAAAATGGAGTGAATATGCCCTTTAGGATTTTTATGAATCATGTGCTTGATTATAAAAACTATAGATTTTTCCAATCATCTTATGATAAAGATGAGAGAGGAACTATACTCTCAGTCAATCATGATCCGGGTAAATACCCTACATATTTCGGTTATCTACTTTTAGCTATCGGATTTTTGTGGACTATTGTATCTCCAAAGAGTAGATTTAGAACACTTGGTAGAAAGATACAAAAAGATATACAAAGAAATAAAAACAGTATGGGTTTGTCCCTGCTTTTGGCTTTTTTGACTATTTCTTTAAATGTGTCTCCACTGAAAGCCGCCCAACATGAAAATGAACCAAAACTAAGCTTGCAAGACAGTATAAAAACAGCTAAAAAATATGAAAAAGAGCATGCTGATAAATTTGGACTGCTACTGGTACAAGACAGAGAAGGAAGAATAAAGCCGATAGACTCTTTTGCCAATGATGTTTTAAACAAAGTAGCCAGAAAGAGAAGTTTTTATGGTCTTGATGCCGATCAGATAATACTCGGTATGCTTTCTGCTCCTGGAGTTTGGCAAAATATTCCAATGATAAGAGTTTCTCATGATAAACTGAAAAAGATACTCGGTATCCCAAAAAGTGCAAAATATGCCTCATTTAAAGACTTTTTTAATTATGGCGACAAAACAAATCCTTACAAACTGGCTACTTATGCGGAGAATGCAAACAGGACTCCTCCGATAGATAGAAATAAATTTGACAAAGATGTTTTAAAAGTTGATGAAAGGGTAAATGTTTTATATTATGTTTATACCGGTTCACTTTTTAAAATATTTCCAAAAGCGGGTGATCCAAATAATAAATGGTATGATCCTAAAACTGCCATATCGACTTTTCCAAAAAAAGATGCCGAAGCTATAAGACTTATACTGCAGATGTATTTTACCGCCATACACAAAGGTGTAAAAACAGGAAACTGGCAAGATGCTGATAAGGCTTTGAGTATTATAGCAGCATATCAAAAAAAGTTTGGTGGAAAAATTATTCAGGATAATACACATATAAAAGCCGAAATACTTTATAATCACTTAAATATATTTCCTAGACTTATCCCTATATACCTTTTGAGTGGATTTTTGCTACTGTTTGTTATCATGTATAAAATGCTCAGACCTAAAAGTTCTATCAAATGGATAGTTAGATTTTTCTTTGT
>JALVWW010000001.1:3431-5403 GCA_027023175.1 Campylobacterales bacterium | reverse complement strand
ATGCAAACTCAATGCTTACAGCTAAGATGGATGATCCTATAGGTACTATAAAAGAGTTAAAGAAAAAAGGAAATCCTATAGCCTTTGTCGGTGATGTTGTAGGAACGGGAAGCTCAAGAAAATCAGCCATTAATTCTGTCCAGTGGCATATCGGAGAAGAGATCCCCGGAGTGCCAAATAAAAAAACAGGTGGCGTTATCATAGGCAATATCATAGCACCGATTTTCTTTAATACTGCAGAAGACAGCGGAGCTTTTCCACTAGAAGCTGATGTAAGTAAGCTTGAGATGGGTGATGAGATAGTTATCAAACCTTATGAGGGAAAGATATATAAAAATGGTGAAGTTGTAAGTGAATTTGAGATACAGCCAAACACATTACCTGATGAGATACAAGCAGGAGGAAGGATACCTCTTATCATCGGTAGAAATTTGACTACAAAAGCAAGAGAAGCTTTAAAACTTGGCGAAGATGATATATTTAAAAGACCAAAACAGCCTGAAGATGATGGAAGCGGATATACCTTGGCTCAAAAGATGATAGGAAAAGCTTGTGGAATGGATGGTGTAAGACCGGGTATGTATTGCGAGCCTATTGCTACAACAGTAGGAAGTCAAGATACCACAGGAGCTATGACAAGAGATGAGATAAAGGAGTTGGCAGCTCTTAGTTTTGGAGCTGATTTTGTTATGCAGAGTTTCTGTCATACAGCAGCCTATCCAAAACCTGCCGATATAAAACTACAACACACTTTGCCTGAATTTTTTATCAATAGAGGTGGTGTGGCTTTAAGACCGGGTGATGGCGTCATTCACTCTTGGCTCAATAGATTTTGTCTGCCCGATACTTTAGGAACAGGGGGAGATTCGCATACAAGATTTCCTATAGGTATCAGTTTTCCAGCTGGTAGCGGACTTGTAGCATTTGCGGCGGTTGCTGGTAGTATGCCATTAAATGTTCCAGAGTCAATTTTAGTAAGATTTAAGGGTGAAATGCAACCTGGAATTACTTTGAGAGATATGGTAAATGCTATACCTTACTATGCTATCAAAAAAGGACTTTTAACTGTTGAGAAAAAAGGAAAAATCAATGCCTTTGCCGGTAAGATTTTAGAGATAGAGGGGCTTGAAAATCTAAAAGTAGAACAAGCATTTGAACTAAGTGATGCCTCTGCTGAAAGAAGTGCGGCAGCTTGTACGGTTAAACTCAATAAAGAACCGGTTATCGAGTATCTCGAATCAAATATAGCAATGATAGAAGCCATGATAGAAAATGGATATAAAGATAAAAGAACACTTCAAAGAAGAGCTGATAAGATGAGAGAGTGGATAAAAGATCCTGAACTTCTTGAAGCTGATAAAGATGCAAAATACTCTCATATTTTAGAGATAGACATGAGTGAGATAACTGAGCCAATTTTGGCTTGTCCAAATGATCCTGATGATGTAGCGACTTTGAGTGAGATACTAGCTGATCCAAATAGACCAAATGGAAAAATTGATGAAGTTTTTGTTGGAAGCTGTATGACCAATATCGGTCTTTTTAGAGCATTAGGAGAAGTTTTAAAAGGTGAGGGTGCGGTTCCTGTTAGGCTTTGGATAGCACCACCGACTAAGATGGATAAAAAGACTCTTATAGAAGAGGGGTATTACTCTATATTTGGAGCCGCGGGAGCTAGGACAGAGATGCCCGGGTGTTCTCTTTGTATGGGCAATCAAGCCAGAGTGGCTGATGAAGCTATAGTTTACTCAACAAGTACCAGAAACTTTGATAACAGAATGGGAAAAGGAGCTAAAGTATATCTTGGCTCTTCCGAACTTGCAGCGGTTACTGCACTACTTGGAAGACTTCCGACAAAAGAGGAGTATCTAAGTATAGTTCCAAAAAAAATAACACCGGAAGTTAGAGATAGGATATATAAATATCTTGACTTTAGTAAGCTTTCTAAAGAGGAAGCTAAAGAGATGTTCTC
>JALVWW010000001.1:0-3331 GCA_027023175.1 Campylobacterales bacterium | reverse complement strand
CTTAAATAGCCTCTTTATGTTTTTGCATACTAAGCCATAGTCCTAAGCCTATACTGATACCTCCTAATATATGGTAAAGTTCAATCCTTTCACCCAAAAATAAAACAGCCATCAATGCACCGAATATCGGCATAAGATGGATATATTGACCGCCCAATGCCGCTCCAATTTTTTGCAGACCGTAATTCCAAGCTAAGTATGATATGATAGATGGAAATATTGCAATATACAAAAGTGCATAGATGACATTTTTATTTAGGGTAATCATTGACTCGTTAAAAGGGTTGGCTAAATACAAGGGTATCAAAAATATGGTACCTATTATCATCATAATGCCCAAAAAAGTCATTGGCTTTAACTCGGTAGGTCTAAGATACTTTAAAAGTATAGAATACATTGCCCAATCAAGTGCCGCTACAAGCATCCAAAGGTCACCCTTGTTGAAAGTGATGTTTTTTATGATATTTATATCAAGCCTTGAAAGAATGATAAAGACACCCAAAAGAGATATAAATATACCTACAACCTGGTATTTTGAAATCTTTTCTTTAAAAAAGAGAGAAACTATGATAAGTATGAAGATGGGTATAAATGAGTTTAGTATGGTTGCATTTATCGCAGAAGTGTATTGTAAAGATATATAAGCCAATGAATTAAATGCAGATATACTTAAAAGTGAAAGTATGATAATCTTTGGTAAATGTTTTAAGATGATATCCTTTTCTTTTATAATGGCTTTTATAACAAAAGGAGTAAAGATGAGAGTTGCCAAAAACCATCTCCAAAAAGATAAACCTATGGGTATATGCTGGCTACTGACAGCTTTTCCTACTATAAAATTGCCTGCCCAAAAAAGAGGAGGTAAAAGCATGATAAGATATGGTATCTGTTTTTTCATTTTTTAAATTCCTTATTTAAAGCCGTATTATACTATAATGATACTATGAAATATAAACTAATGGAACTTTTAAAGACAAAAAATGTTTTTTTAACAGGTGGGGCAGGGGTAGGAAAAAGCTACCTTACAAAAGAGATAATAAGCGAGCACAAGACAAGCTTAAAACATGTAGTAGTTTTGGGAAGTACCGGTATAAGTGCCGTAAATATCGGAGGACAGACTATACACAGTTTTTTTGCTTTTGGTATTTGCAACTCTTTGGATGAACTTGTTTTGCAAGACAGGAAAAATAAAAAACGCATCAAAGATATAAAAGAGATACTAAAAAGTTGTGATCTTATTATCATAGATGAGATAAGTATGGTAAGTTCATCTATGCTTGATATGATAAGATATAGAGTTGAAGGTAGCGGTTTTGAAGGCTCTTTTTTGTTTGTAGGTGATTTTTTTCAACTTCCTCCTATTATGAAAAATAGCTTTAACTCAAACCTGTTTTCAAATGCTATCTATGCTTTTGAGAGCTCTTCATGGGAGTTTTTTGATCCTATAGTAGTAGAATTAAGCGAAATGCAACGAGTAAAAGATGAGTATTTTTTTAATATATTAAGCAAGATTAGAGTAGGGTTACTTGATGATGAAGTGGAAGAGTATCTTTTAAGATTATCAAAAAATAAAGATATTTTGCAAAATGAACCCACTTTTTTATATGGAAGAAATAAAGAGGTAAATCTTACAAATACTCAAAAACTTTTATCTCACAAAGGAAAAGAGTTCATACTTGACTCGGAGATAACTTTACATGATAAAAAATTATCTCAAAACAAGATACAAGGTTGGCTAAATGCTTTGCCTGTTGAAGAGAAATTGGCTTTAAAAGAGGGTATTCCCATACTTTTTACATCAAATAAATGGGGCAAATTTTATAATGGTGAAAGAGGGATAATAAGAGAAATCTACGAAGATTCTATTTTGATAGAAAAAAGTGATAAACTTATCAAGGCTGAAAGGCAAGATTTCTCTCTTTTGGAGTATAAACAAGATAAAAATGGTGAGTTAAAAGAGAAAGCTTTAGTAACTATTAGCCAATTCCCTATCAAATTAGCTTATGCCGTAACCATCCACAAATCCCAAGGAATGGGCATAGATAACTTAGTCTGTAACATAGATAATATCTTTACTCCAAGCCAATTTTATGTAGCCGTAGGAAGAGCGACAGACCCTAAAAATCTCTATATAGAATACTCAAGAGGTAATTTTTCAAACTATTTAAGAAATATCATAAAAGTTAGTGACGAGGTAAGAAGATTTTATGGTGTTTAAAATTTTATTCACCGATAAGCAATATTGCATTTTTTGCTGCCATTTCTAATATATGCTTAGGAGCTTTACAAGCAAATCGGACATTTCTTGCCACAAAATCAAGACTCTTAATCTGATCTGATAAAACAACTCCGCTTACTAATAATTTATCCGGCAATAACACTTCAAAAGGATAATTTTTTATCTTTGAAGTTATAGGTAGGCATATACATAAAGAAGTTTTTTCATTATATTTTTGTGGAGAAAGTATCAAGGCTGGTCTTTTTCCTTTTTGCTCATGTCTGCTTTGAGGATCAAAATCTATCCAAACTATATCGCCTCTCTCAAGAATATAATCACCATATTTCATTGCCGACACTTTTGCCTATTTTTATCTCTGTGTGAAGATTTTTGGGATTTATTTGAGAAATGAGTTTGTCCAATTCTGAGGATTTTTTAGGCTTTAGTAAAAGTCCATCTTTTACTAATTTTAGCTCTACAAAAGAGTCATTTTGCACAGATAATGCCTTGGATATATCTTTTGGTAATCGCACAGCTAAAGAGTTTCCCCATTTTTTTACTTGAAGTATCATATCGTATCCTTACTGCTGAGTATAAACATAATGATACAAAATATATTTTAGAGATGCCCTTTATTTTGTCAAATAGATAAATATACTACTGATTATAAGTTCCGCCCGTATTTTCAGGAGTTAAAGTATTTTCTTTTTCTATAAGTAAGCACAATACTTCCGTGGTACAAATAGGACGATGCTCTATGCCTTTTGGTACAACACACATATCACCCTCTTTTAATTCAACTATCCTATCCTTTAAGCTCTAGTTTCATTTCTCCTTTAATAATCATAAAGACTTCATCAGAATCAGGATGAGTATGAAAATCAAGTATTCGATTGCTAACTCTAACTAGTGTAAAATTATGATCATTCATTTTGGCTATAGTTTCATATTGGTATAAATTCGGGATTGTTAAACCTTTTTCTTTAAGATTTATAACTTCCATGACTTTCCTTGAAAAATTAAGATCAATATATTATATCATAAATACTAAAGCAAAATTTAAAAAATAACCCGTTATAATACCGTTATATATTTTAGTATATAAAGGTTTAT